>JBAXWR010000063.1:0-31810 GCA_037128295.1 Mariniphaga sp. | reverse complement strand
ATTGAAGCGGCTAAAGTGACCGTTTCATTGAATCGCACCACTTTGGAATTGAAACACAAAGCAGGGGAAAAGGTTGAAACAACAGAATGGGCATTGAATCGCACCACTTTGGAATTGAAACATGGTATTAATTGAAGCGGCTAAAGTGACCGTTTCATTGAATCGCACCACTTTGGAATTGAAACCTTTTAGGCCAAATTCGCCGCAAAAATGGCAAATAACATTGAATCGCACCACTTTGGAATTGAAACTTGAATATTCGTTCCTGTTGCTGTCAAATTGCTAACATTGAATCGCACCACTTTGGAATTGAAACATCTCACTTGTTTTTTGCCCATCTCTGTCGATTTGAGACATTGAATCGCACCACTTTGGAATTGAAACCACTATCAATTTCTCAGGATAATATTGATTCACTTAAACATTGAATCGCACCACTTTGGAATTGAAACTAAGGTTTTATCTTCATCAACTGCTAACCACATACATTGAATCGCACCACTTTGGAATTGAAACCAACAGAATCGGCAAAAATAACCTTTTGCGCTTAACATTGAATCGCACCACTTTGGAATTGAAACCTGAATCAAAGTGGTTTAAAGATAATTTAGGATTTCATTGAATCGCACCACTTTGGAATTGAAACGAAAGAATCAGGATACAAAAAAGAGCCTATTTTTTGCATTGAATCGCACCACTTTGGAATTGAAACGTCTTAATAAAAAATGGATTACGCTCGTTTGCTAATAGCATTGAATCGCACCACTTTGGAATTGAAACGTTAAAAAATCTAAAATGTCGTAATCCTTCAAGGCATTGAATCGCACCACTTTGGAATTGAAACGAAATTCATCAATGGTCTCACCCAATTTTTCAATAACATTGAATCGCACCACTTTGGAATTGAAACGTCGGGAATTGGCAAACAGATAAACCTGAATTAATCATTGAATCGCACCACTTTGGAATTGAAACAATCTTTGATAGTTTCCGGCAAAATTGTTTTTGTAGCATTGAATCGCACCACTTTGGAATTGAAACTTCATTAAAATTATAGTTTTCATTTTTTGAATTTCATTGAATCGCACCACTTTGGAATTGAAACATTTGAGTTCAGCCAATTTGCGTTCAGCCAATTATCATTGAATCGCACCACTTTGGAATTGAAACTTTTTGTGTTTTGTAAGGATAGAATTTCCCCAGCACATTGAATCGCACCACTTTGGAATTGAAACTTTTTCATTAAGACGGGTGATCGTTGGTGTGCGAATCATTGAATCGCACCACTTTGGAATTGAAACACATTTTGTTGAATTGCAATGTTTGTTGCTGTTGTCATTGAATCGCACCACTTTGGAATTGAAACCATTCATAATCCGCCATTTTTCCGCCTTTGTCAGTTCATTGAATCGCACCACTTTGGAATTGAAACTTATTTACATAAACTGGCAAACCTGCAACGACCTGACCCATTGAATCGCACCACTTTGGAATTGAAACATGGTATTTATTGAAGCGGCTAACGTTACCGATTCCATTGAATCGCACCACTTTGGAATTGAAACAACCATTCTGGAAATATTGCTGCACCTGAATATAACATTGAATCGCACCACTTTGGAATTGAAACAGTGATGGGCAAAGTAGTTCCATTGCAAGTGATATTCATTGAATCGCACCACTTTGGAATTGAAACCGGTGCTAACGGTTGCGTTTCCGTAGAATATTTACATTGAATCGCACCACTTTGGAATTGAAACTAATGATTTTGCTGATGATTTGAACGCGTTCATTACATTGAATCGCACCACTTTGGAATTGAAACCTTGGATGAAAGCCGCATACTGGACACCAAACGAGATCCATTGAATCGCACCACTTTGGAATTGAAACAAATTTGCACCTTGCACAAAGGAATTAAAAAAAGAGCATTGAATCGCACCACTTTGGAATTGAAACATTGTTTTACCTGACAAATTCGGAATGTTAAAACTTGCATTGAATCGCACCACTTTGGAATTGAAACTTGAAGAGGTTAAACACGCTCCTTTAAATCAACTTTCATTGAATCGCACCACTTTGGAATTGAAACATTGGCAAAATTCAGATTATCAAAGAGGATGAAAAACATTGAATCGCACCACTTTGGAATTGAAACAAACATCAGAGCATAATGCCGCAGATTCAAGCCAACATTGAATCGCACCACTTTGGAATTGAAACCTCAGGGTGCTGCCGAAACCGCTCAGGGTGCTGCCATTGAATCGCACCACTTTGGAATTGAAACAACCTAACTCATATTGGTCACCGAATATATGGTGCATTGAATCGCACCACTTTGGAATTGAAACCAATAAATTGGCCTTTAGTGGTACATTCCGAAGCGGCACATTGAATCGCACCACTTTGGAATTGAAACACGACATATACGGCGTATGCCGAAAAATTGTCGCCGCATTGAATCGCACCACTTTGGAATTGAAACCTCGATACTAATTGTGTGTTATTATTCGGCGGCGCACATTGAATCGCACCACTTTGGAATTGAAACTATGGTCACTGAGCGAAGTTGAAGCGACCGTCTTGTCATTGAATCGCACCACTTTGGAATTGAAACATGAATGTTTTGATCGTTGCCGGCCGACAATTGCGCATTGAATCGCACCACTTTGGAATTGAAACGAATACATAGCCTACAAAATCAATACCCCGTGAACATTGAATCGCACCACTTTGGAATTGAAACTTCTTCGTTAATCGAGAGCCGCTTCACCCAAGCAACATTGAATCGCACCACTTTGGAATTGAAACTCGTTGATTGCTTTTACAACTATTTTCAATTTCTCATACATTGAATCGCACCACTTTGGAATTGAAACTCGGTAGCAATAATATATTCCACACCATTGTATTCATTGAATCGCACCACTTTGGAATTGAAACTCGTAAAGGAATTCTGTCTTGTCGGTTATGTCCTCATTGAATCGCACCACTTTGGAATTGAAACAAAGATAGGCCGTATTTGCCTTTGATTTGTCGATTACCATTGAATCGCACCACTTTGGAATTGAAACAATTGATAAAACCGTCTGGACGTTTCCGCAAATCGCGCATTGAATCGCACCACTTTGGAATTGAAACGTTTGATAAAAGTGGGTAATTCCGCGGCTTATTGCCGCATTGAATCGCACCACTTTGGAATTGAAACAAGCTTTGATTCTGCCATTGATTTAAGCTCTTCCAACATTGAATCGCACCACTTTGGAATTGAAACATGGTAATTTCCTATCCTCCTTCACCGGCGAACCCTCATTGAATCGCACCACTTTGGAATTGAAACGCATATTCCGCCAGCTCTCTTTTCTGATAGTCCTGCATTGAATCGCACCACTTTGGAATTGAAACCTCGAACTTATTAAATAAGCCCCACTCGGCTGAAACCCCATTGAATCGCACCACATTGGAATTGAAACGCGATATGTTCCAGATGGCGTGGCTCGTTTACTTGGCATTGAATCGCACCACATTGGAATTGAAACATATTTAGCCCCGTTGAGCCAACCAGGGAATTTGCATTGAATCGCACCACATTGGAATTGAAACAAAAGCGGATCTTGACCTTCGCAGATCCCCCCCGCACATTGAATCGCACCACTTTGGAATTGAAACAAAAACGTTCCACCCGGATTTTTAGTAAAAAAGCCAATGAATAGTACCACACGTGAATTGATTCATCAAATAATCAAAAATTATTGATGTTATTATAATTCATTGAATAACAATTCCCTAGAATTTGGATGCTGATAAAGATCGTTATGAAACCGAAAAGCACCAGGGTCGAATTATCGAGGTTAAGACATTATTTTATAGTAGGGATTTTTCAAAGCCTAAAAACAATTTTTTTTTGCGAATTTTACCACTTTATTGAGTTTCCTTATCCCTATAAATTATGCTATATATTTTTTCCAAACTACTCGACTTTATGACATCCCCAATAAACTGGATATTGGGTTCTCTTCTGCTTTCTATTTACATCCGAAAAAATCTATTAAGATCCTTGGTACTTTGGGGCGCCCTCATATTAAGCCTGATATTTACCAACAAACAACTCCAGATCGAAGCCTATCGGGCATGGTCAGCACCTTATCGTACTGCAATGGACACGTCAATGGTTTATGACCTTGCCGTTGTTCTAGGTGGCTCAACAGATTACAGTAAGGAATGGAACCAAATAGACTATAACGAGGCGGCAGACCGTATGACAGAAGCAATCAGACTTTATCGCCTCGGAAGAGTAAAAAAAATACTTGTATCAGGAGATCAGGCCATTAATATTTATAATGGTAAAACTTATGCCCCTTATTTCCTAAATTATATGGAGCAAATGGGAGTAAATCGCCAGGATATTATTCTCGAACAGAAAGCAATGACCACTAGGGAAAACATCTTTCTGATCAAAGAAATGATTCTCAAATATGATCAGCCAAAAATTTTATTGATCACATCGGGTTGGCATCTTCGTCGTGCTATGAAAGGGTTTAAAGCATCGGGATTAAACCTTGTCCCTTATGGTGTTGATGTTCCTTCTCGCAATGATATCTATTCATGGAACGATTTACTCCCTTCATGGATGGTTGCAGTGAGATGGCATGTACTGATCCACGAAATGGTGGGGATGATGGTAATCAATTGAAGCTAAAAGATTATACAATACAATCTTAAATCCGGCTAATCCCAGCCCCCTGCCCCTTGCTCCAAGCTGGTGTTTTTACACCTGCGGACAATCAATCTTCTCTACCACTTCCCCAATCAAAGTGGTCTGGGTGCTGTCACGAATAATAACTTTCACATAATCACCAAATTGAAGGTCTTTATTCGGGAATACCACGAGTTTATTCTGTGAACTTCTCCCAAAAAACTCGGTTTTCTTTTTCTTGGAGACCCCCTCGGCCAAAACTTCAAAGGTTTTCCCGATATCACGTTTGTTGCTTTCGACCGATAACCGGCTTTGTAAGGCAATGATCTCCTCTAACCTCCGCGATTTCGTCTCCTCCGGCACATCGTCTTCAAAATGGTCGAAAGCATAGGTTCCCGGACGCATAGAGAACTTAAACATAAAGGAGGTGTCGAATTGCGCCTGTTCCATCAGCGACAAAGTCTGTTGATGGTCTTCCTCAGTTTCGGTACAGAAACCGCAAAAAACATCGCTTGTAATGCCGCAGGTTGGGATAATCTCACGGATTGACTTAATCCGATCGAGGTACCATTCGCGATCATATTTGCGGTTCATCTTTTTAAGGATCACACTACTCCCCGACTGGACAGGCAAATGGATGTGGCGACAAATATTGGGAAATTTTGCCATAGTTCGTAATAGTTTATCCGACAAATCCTTAGGATGGGAAGTGGTAAACCTTACGCGCAACGACGGAGAAATGGCAGCCACCATTTCCAGCAATTCGGGGAAACGGACTGGTTTGCGCTCCCCTTCGGGATGCCATTTGTAAGAGTTCACATTCTGGCCAAGCAAGGTCACTTCTTTATATCCGGATTTAAGCAGGTCGTTCACTTCGTTGACCAGATCTTTGGGGTCACGACTCCGTTCGCGGCCACGTGTATAAGGTACGATGCAATAAGTACAAAAATTATTGCAACCCCTTGTGATAGAGACAAATCCTGAAATATGCTGTGACCCGATCCTTTTGGGGATAATTGAGTCATATGTTTCATTAACAGTAAGCTCTACATTGATCGCTTTCTCTCCCAGGCGGGCTTTATCCAGCAGAAATGGCAGGTCTCGATAAGCATCGGGCCCTGCAATCAGATCGACCGACTTTTTACCTACAAGCTCATCACCCAATCGTTCTGCCATGCAGCCAATCAATCCCACCATCAAACCCGGGCGTTTCTTTTTGATACTCTTAAACAGGTCGAGACGACCCCAAATGCGTTGTTCTGCATTGTCCCTGATTGAACAGGTATTGATCAAAATTGTATCGGCTTCGGTATATTGATCGGTCATGGTGTAGCCCCGTTCGCCCATTACAGCCGCAACAACTTCACTATCAGCTACATTCATCTGACATCCGTAAGTCTCGATATATAGTTTCTTCTCTTGTGTCATTTCAATAATTATGATCTTCAAAACCTTTTATAAAGAGGCCAATGTTAGGCAACTTTCGGGTTATAACAAAAAGTGGACAGGGTTGTTGAATCCTGCCCACCAATTATGATGTTTAAACTTATGAATTAAATGATATACAGATTTTTATAGATTAATAATATTATTCAACCTTAGGCAAAGGTCTTTTAAACCTTCAGGAGTATCGCCACCCGGTTGTTCAATTGTGGTCCAATCGCCATACCCGATGTCGTCCATCGACTTCATTACTGCCTTCCAATTTACGGAGCCTTCCTGCAATTTGACCCCAAAACCTGCACCTTTGCCTTTTGTACCGGCAATTTTGGTGTCGAATTCCTTGATGTGTACTTTTGCCAGCCTCTTTCCCAGGATTTTGATCCATTGTTCGGGCCAGCCATATACGAGGATGTTACCACAATCGAAGTATGCTTTTACATATTGACTATCAAACTGGTCGATGTAATAAGCGGCTTCAAGCGGACTTAGCAGGAAATTGTTCCAGACATTTTCGACGGCAATTTTGATTTTGCTCTGCTCTGCCAATGGTAAAGCTTGTTTGATCCCTTCCATTGAAAGCTTCCAGCAGTCGTCATAAGTGTTTGTTTCACTTACTCTACCGGGAACCAATAAAACAGTGTCAGCACCATAAATTTTGGCATCTTCAATTGATACGATCAGTGCATCAACTCCTTGCTTGCGAATTGCTGGGTCCGGATCGTTAAGTAAATATTTCCAGTGGTGTGTGCCACACACGCTTGGAATTTTAAGACCTGTTGCTTTGGCTGCAGCCAAAACTTCATCACGGTTAAGGTGGCTCATTGGCTCAACGCCATCAAAACCTGCTGCTTTTGCATTCTGGAATTTTTCAAGAATGGTCGTCCCGTAAGCGATACTTCCCCACATGACTCCTTTTTTGATGGTCCGTTTTGCCTGTGGAAGTCCCTCAGAAAAACCGGTGATCGGTAGAGTGGCAGTCAAAGCTGTCGCCATTACCGTATTTTTTGCGAATTGACGTCTGTTCATGATAAATGTATATTATTGAATAACAATTGCTTATAATTATGCAGGTTTTGTCTCTGTACCAATAATTGGAATCACCTCAGGAATCGCAGGAACCACAGGTCCGAATGCATAAGTTTTGGGACCCAGATAGAGATCCGAATTGAGCATTTCGTCCCAGGTCACATCTTTTCCAGTATAGGCCGAAATACGCCCCATCATGGTAATCAGTGTCGAATTGATTTGCGCTTCGGCATCGTTGATGACTTTCCCGGCACGTATAGCAGAAACCAGATTCACATGTTCCTGAACATACGGATCGTTGACCTTCCAGGTTTCATCAGCGTCGCCCTCTTTGGGCATAGGATATTTCCAAAGCACATTCCCTTTGAGGTCGAAAAGTGTACCGTCTGCATGGGCAATACCCTTAGTTCCAACGATGATCTCCTTTTTCAGGTTACTGCATCCGTTGACCTGCCTTGCGGCACAGTGGGTACGTATCCCGTTATCGTATTGATATTCAATGCTAAAAAAGTCGTACTGGTCGCCAGTGACCCTGCGTTGGCGGCCGCCCCATCCGCTTGCTTTGATCGGGTTTTTGCCAATGTACCAGTTCATCACATCCACTTCGTGGATAAACTGTTCGACAATATGGTCACCTGATAACCAGCAGAAATTGACCCAGTTGCGAAGCATGTACTCCATATCGGTCCATTCAGGCTTGCGTTGGCGATACCAAAGCGAACCACCATTCCGGATGATATGGGCACTGACGATTTCACCAATTTCACCGTTAAGGACCCGCCTGTGTGTTTCCATGTAATCTTTTTGTACCCGGCGGATCGTACCGCTTACCATGCACAGACCCATTTGTTCAGCTTTTTTTGCAGAAACCCTTACCGAACGCGCCCCAACAGGGTCGGTGGCGATGGGTTTCTCCATAAAAATATGTTTGCCGGCATTAACGGCGGCTTCAACATGGGCCGGACGGAAATGTGGCGGGGTACACAACAAAACAATGTCAACACCAGAATCGATCACTTTTTGATAAGCATCAAAACCAATAAAACACTTTTCATCGGCAATTTCAATTTTCCGTTTGGCTTTCAAAACTTCGCGGCAAGTGCTCAACTTGTCCTGAAAAACATCCCCCAAAGCAACAATTTCAAGGTTTGGCCCGGCATCGATAAAATTCATGGCAGCACCCGTGCCACGTCCCCCGCAACCGATCAGACCGGCTTTGAGGACTTTGCCGTCCGGGGCTTTAAAGGGTAAGGGTGGAAGCTTGGTTTCATTGGTTGGTGAACCTGTTCCAGAACAGGCTGCGACTATACCGGCAGCACCTAAACTGGCGACGGCAATAAATTTGCGGCGACTTGACTTTCCCTGGTTTTCCATAATCAACAATTTCGTTTGTGGGTGCTAAGATAATAAAAAATGGATTGTTAATAATCTATTAACCCATCCCCGAAACCTTTGTTTTCACACCTATTGAAAATCCTTATATTTGCAGATCAAAAAAAACAGAGGAATATGAAATCTGCGATCATCCTGCTTTTTGTTCTGGCATTTCTCTTTGGTTTTTCTGCAACACGCGAAAGATCAGCCCAGACGATTGAACCATCCTCTGGGGATTCAATAATGATTTGGGAAAAATTGCCGGTTCAATGTGACCCTAAAATTCACGAACTCCTGAAATTGCAGGTCGAACAAGGCAAAAAAAACGGGACACTCAGCGGTTACAGGCTTCAGATTTATTTTGGTTCCGGCGAAAAAGCGCATGCCCAGGCTACAAAAATCAAAACTGATTTTCTTTCATCAAATCCTGGGGTGAAAGCCTACCTGTTGTTCAAATCGCCCGATTTTATTGTAAGGGTAGGTGATTTCAGGACAAAAAGCGAAGCCCTGAAATTGGGAAAATCACTAACCTTTCAATACCCAAACGCCTTTATTGTTGCCGATGAAATCGCGTTCCCGGAGCTTACAAATAATGTAATTATCAATTAATCAGGACAATACAAGAATGAGCGAACAAATAAAACATGAATGTGGAATCGCCCTGATCAGGTTGTTAAAACCGCTTGAATACTACCGCTTAAAATATGGGACATGGCAATATGGTGTGAACAAGCTTTACCTTTTAATGGAGAAGCAGCATAACCGTGGACAGGATGGGGCAGGGGCTGTCGGTGTCAAGATCAATTCCAAACCGGGCCAGGAGTATATTTTCCGCCACCGTTCTGTCGATCCCAATCCGATCAAAGATGTTTTCGGAAAGATTTATAAAGAGTTTAACCACGCTGCCATTGAATTTCCCAAAAGTTACCACGATCCTGTCTGGGCCAAAGAACACCTTCCTTTTGCAGGTGAGGTCTATCTTGGACATCTAAGGTATGGGACTTTTGGCCGCAACAGTGTGGAATATACGCACCCGGTGATGCGGCAAAACAACTGGCGTTCGCGTAGCCTTGTCCTTGCGGGAAATTTTAACCTTACCAATGTTGACGAGTTATTTAACCTCCTTGTTGGTTTAGGCCAACATCCTAAAGGTTATACAGATACGGTTACGATTCTTGAAAAAGTTGGCCATTTTATTGATGAAGAGAATGAAATCCTGTTCCGTCAATACAAAAACGAAGGTTACAAAAACAAAGATATTTCGGGGTTGATCGAGCAAAAACTGGATATCCGTAAAATCCTCGAACGGGCAAGCCGCGATTGGGACGGTGGCTATACGATTGGTGGGATTATCGGACATGGCGATGCTTTTGTTGTGCGCGACCCCTGGGGAATCCGTCCGGCTTTTTACTATGCCGATGACGAAATAGTTGTTGTTGCATCTGAAAGGCCTGTTATACAAACGGTTATGAATGTGGGCTGGAACCAGGTCAAAGAGGTAGATCCCGGTAATGCATTGATCGTCAAAGTTGATGGTACGGTAAAGCAGGAAATGGTTAGGATTCCTCAAACACGGAAGTCGTGTTCGTTTGAACGCATTTATTTTTCTCGTGGCTCCGACCGCGATATTTATCTCGAACGCAAGAAATTGGGGGTGCTGCTAGCCCCTATCCTCCTCGAAAAGATAGACAATGATCTAAAAAATACAGTTTTTTCCTATATCCCAAATACCGCCGAAACAGCATTTCTAGGTATGATGGAAGGAATCAGGGGCAATCTGATTGCCTGGAAAAAAGAGAAAATCAGGGCATTGGGTTCTGCCATTACCGATAACGACATCGAAGAGATCATCTCCGTTCAGCCACGCATGGAGAAAATCGCCGTAAAGGATGTGAAGATGCGCACTTTTATCGCCGACGACTCCAGTCGCGACGATCTTGTGGGCCACGTCTATGATGTGACCTATGGGATTGTTGAAAATGGGAAGGATACCCTGGTTGTGATCGATGATTCGATTGTGCGCGGTACTACTCTGAAACAGAGTATATTAAAGATACTTGACCGATTAAAGCCAAAAAAGATCATTATCGTTTCCTCTGCACCACAGATCCGTTATCCCGATTGTTATGGCATCGACATGGCCATTCTAGGAAAATTTGTGGCTTTTGAAGCTGCCATTGCCTTGCTGAGGGAAACAGGTAAAACAAAAGTGATCGATGAGGTTTACCGCAAGTGCAAGGAACAGCAGCGTTTGCCAAAAGAGGAAATTGTCAATTATGTGAAGGAGATTTACCGCCCCTTTACCGATGAGCAGGTTTCGGCCAAAATTGCAACTTTGCTAAAACCCGATGATTGCAAAGCCGAAGTCGAAATCGTTTTCCAAACCGTTGAGAACCTCCATAAAGCTTGTCCCAATGACTTGGGCGACTGGTACTTTACAGGCGATTACCCAACCCCTGGAGGCAATAAAGTTGTGAACACTTCTTTTATCAATTATATTGAAGGAATAAAGGGGAGGGCGTATTAATTAAGAATTAAAAATTAAAAAATTAAAAATTTGAAGATTAGGTGGTGATGGAAATGTTAATCTTTAGGGTGGAACGGAATCTGAAATGAAACTTTTTATATCAAAACTACTTTGAAAATGAATTCATTAGACGAAAATAGCATTAATAGTATATTTGCATTGTCCGGTTCATTTATGAAAGTGTTTGATTTGGAGGAAAGTAAAAAACCATATCACATAAATATTTTGGTTGAAATATGGGCAAATGAAAATGCTCATAGCCGAATTCTCGGGAAGTTATTATTACAAAATTCTGAAAAATCTTTTGAAATATTGAATAGTTTCTTGGGCAAATTAACAAAATTCAATCAAACGATACTCAAACCAGAAATTACCTCTGAAAAGGATAGAATTGATTTGTTAATTTTGGATAAAGACTTTGCTTTAATTATTGAAAACAAGATTCATAATGCCAAAGATCAACCATTACAGCTTGCACGATATATCGAAAATGTCAAAACAAAAGGGTATAGGGAAAGTCAGATATTTGTTGTTTATCTAACCAGAGATGAAAGAGGAATGCCTGAGAATCAGAGTTGGAGGACTTACAAAGATAGTTTCTCCAAAAGATTCCTTCCATTATCGTATAAGGAGGACATATTACCTTGGCTCAAAGACCATATTCTCCCAAATTGCAGAATAAAGGACATCTATTTGAAATCAACTGTCGAGCAGTATATAGATTACCTGGAAGGTATGTTTAACTCACGAGAAATCGATAAAGCAATGAACGTAGAATTAGAAAAACATCTTAAAAAGGCATTGGACCTGACATCAACCCCTGAAAAGAATTTGTCGAAAATTCAAACGAAAATTCAGGAGTTAAATAAAGTCAGAGACCAGTTAAGTAATTTAATCAAAATTTCGGAAAAGGATTGTTTGGAAAGCTGGGTAGAGAATATAAAAAGGGATTTCCCTCCTAGTGATTTCCCTTCTTTAAAACTTATCGAAAAAATTAGTGATCCTGATTATCCGAAAGTTGGGGTCAAATTTGAACACAGAGGCTTGTCTTTTTCTATATTGATTGAAAGCTATAATGATACTATATACTTCGGAATCCACACACTATATGAACCCGGACTTTTAGAAGATGTTATGTGTTTTGTAAAACCTTTGCTAACAGGATTTAAAGTAAATGAATGGTGGTATGGGAGAAAAGACACTACCTATGAGGATGGTTATACTAGTTTAAAATCACTAATTGAACAGATTATACAGTTAACAAAAAATTAAGAGACCAAAGGATGGACTATTTGAATGACAGGCTTTTAAGACTCTCCTTTTATTCTAGTTCAGTGTATAGTAAAGCGATTCGATCCATCAATTGAAAGTGTTGAATGCTATGAATTTTGATGGAAAACATCATGCGGCTTTTAAATCTCTGTGGCGCAACCCAAAATTTTGACCATCCATTTGCCATTGCATTGCGGCGCATAGATCATTTACTCTCTCAACGACATTCCGGTTGCGCCGCTGAATTATGTGTTATATTATTAATCTACAATACTTTAGCTCATGCGGAGTATGGGAAAGTACCATTAGTTCTGTTTGATTTATGAAGCTTGATCCACTTTGGAATACCTTCAAAAACTAACTTTGATTTATTTTCAAAAATGACTAAGTTTGTATAAAAAAAGGTATGCCGGAGTTGAGTAGGTTTTTAGGAATTGTTATATTTATGAACTTCAATGAGCATAATCCACCTCATTTCCATGCGAAATATGGAGATTTTCAGATTATTGTAGAAATAAATTCCGGAATTATTGAGGGTAAATTTCCTAAAAGAGCACTCAGCATGGTATTGGAATGGTCCGAGATTCATAAAGAGGAACTATTACAGGACTGGGATCTGATCAGGACTACGGGCGAATTTAATAAAATACAACCATTAGAGTAAAACCTTATGATACTGAATGTTATATATGCTGAGTATAAAGTTGGGTTCAAGGTCTTTCTGACTTTTAGCAATGGTGAGACTGTTCTTACCGATTTGGAAGAAACGTTATTTAATGATTCTCGCAAAATATTTTTTCCTTTGAGAGATAGGGAATATTTTAAAGGATTCAAATTGGGATTAAATACAATTACCTGGGATAATGAAGCTGATTTTGCTCCGGAGTTTCTGCTGGAATTAGGCAAACAACAAGAACTACAATCCCCCTCATTTGTAATGAGGGGTTGATGGTTTTTCGTTTGCAACGATGGTAAGAACAGGTCTATTTAATTTCATATTTTGAAGGTATTTCAAAATCTTTCTCCGGTCATTTCCCCGTAGTGGAACCATTTAAATAACCAATGCAAGCGGTCCCGAACAAAAGCCCTATTAAAACTCAAAAGGTGATTGGACCGTGCCACCCGGGGAAAAAGGTCAACACCGAAAACCGTCCGCGATCAAAGGACCAGTAAAGTGCAAAGCTCTCTTCGGACGGGGAGGACAACTCTCTTAAAAGACAGTGGCGAGCTCCTAAACAATGTTTTGGCACTGTGCTTCTTAGGTTGAGATTGCTTTGGAGCGCTGATGATTACCCTTCAAATACAACTTGTGCTGCACTCCGCACAATGACAGGTCCTAAGTGGGAAAGCAGTGTTATATTGTTTGTGATTCCCCAACTTTTACAATTTAGTATAACTTGAAATTCCTATTTTCGTACTAAATTCACTGAGTTTTAAAACCCTCGTTATGAAATCCATTGTCCCAATTCAAGTATTTTTATTGTTTTCCTTGTGCATATTTGGTCAAAGAAATGTAAATCAATCAGATATAAGGATTGACCGAAAAGCAGTTGTTGATCGGCATAGGATCATCACTTCGGCAACCAATCCGAAAAGTCCGGCACAGGTGGGAAATGGGGAGTTTGCATTTGGAGTTGACATCACGGGACTTCAGACCTTTGTTCCGTTTAATACTTTATCCCAATGGAGCTGGCATAGCTTTCCCTTGCCAAATGGAAAACGCACCCAGGATTTCAAAGGGTTGGATATGGATACCCATGGCCGGCTGGTCAATTACAACATTCAAAACAAGGAACAGCCTGAATTGTCGCAATGGTTGGCCGCAAACCCACACCGGTTCAATCTGGGTCGCATCGGATTAAGGCTTTCAAAATCAGATGGAACCATCGCCACAATGAATGACCTCAAAAATACACATCAGGAAGTTGACCTTTGGACCGGGATCATTTACAGTTCTTTTGAGCTGGAAGGAAAAATTGTCAAAGTGAAAACAGCATGCCACCCCACCTTGGATGCCGTTGGCGTTTCAGTTAAATCGGACCTGGTTAAAAACGGACAGATCAAGCTGTTCATCGATTTCCCTTATCCAGAATCAAAACAAATGGCCGATTATGTAGGTGTGTACAACCTGCCAAAAGCCCATTCTTCCTTAGTTGGATCAAAAAACGACAAGTCGGCAATGATAGACCGGAAAATGGATAATACCAATTATTTTGTGGCCCTGAACTGGTCTTCTAAAGCAAAATTTTTATCAGGTGATACGATCTCTTCGCCCCACAAATTCTATCTCGATCCACAACAAACCGATCAAATCGAATTTACCTGCACCTTCTTGGCCACGAAAATCAAGCAACCAGAACTAAAGGCAGAAACTGTTTTCAACGAAAGCACCCAAGGCTGGAATGAATTCTGGAAGTCGGGTGCTGCCATCGACCTGTCAAAGAGCAAAGATAAGCGTTGGAAAGAGCTTGAACGCAGGATTGTCCTTTCGCAATACCTGATGAAGTTAAACGAATCGGGTTCCTATCCGCCTCAGGAATCTGGCCTGGTGAACAATGGTTGGTATGGCCGTTACCATTTTGAAATGATTTGGTGGCATGGTGTCCATTATGCCTTATGGAACAGGTGGCCTTTGTTCGACAAAAGCTTGCACGTTTATAGGGACTTTTTGCCAACTTCAAAACAACGTGCAACAAATCAGGGATATACAGGAGCAAGATGGCCCAAGTGTACAGCCACCACCGATGTAGATTGGCCGCACCCGATCCATGCGATGCTGATCTGGCAACAACCTCACCCGATCTATTTTGCCGAATTGGATTACAGATTGCATCCTACCAAAGCAACGCTTGAGAAATGGCGAGATATTGTGTTTGAATCTGCCAGTTTTATGGCCGATTTTGCATTTTACGAAAAACAAAACGACCGTTATATTTTAGGTCCCCCAATGTATATCGTATCAGAAAATACAAAGCCTGAAACTACTTTTAACCCAACTTTTGAACTTGGCTACTGGCGGTATGGACTAAAGACCGCCCAAATCTGGAAAGAACGCCTGGGAATTACAAGGGATCCAAAATGGGACGAAGTGTTAAAAAAACTATCTCCGCTACCACTCGTTGACAGTGTTTACATCACCCATGAAAATATTGAAAACATGTGGACCAAATTCACATTTGAACATCCGGGACTTACAGGAGTTTATGGTATGTTGCCATGCGATGGTGTGGATACGGTTAGTTTTAGAAAAACCTTAAACAAGGTGATGGAGACATGGAATTTTGATCGCACGTGGGGTTGGGATTTTCCAATGGTTGCCATGGCTGCTGCCCGTACCGGCAATCCGGAACTGGCCATCGACATGCTTTTGCACAGTGCTAAAGGGTTTCAGTTTGATGAGCATGGGTTGGCTACCGGTGGGCCTTTCCCCTATTTTCCTTCAAATGGTGCTTTATTAACTGCAGTGGCCATGATGGCAGGTGGTTGGGACGGATCAAAAGGAGACACTCCAGGATTTCCCAAAAATGGAAATTGGACAGTAATTCAAGAGAATTTCAACAGGATGCCATGATCACTTATCTATTTTATTTTTACTTTTGTGCTGATACTTAAGCTTCATTAAATAAATAACCATTGTCCAAAATCCTTATAAAGATGACAATTAAACCAACACCTGAAGAATTGGAACAAAGAATAGAGTTCCTGGAAAGCACAATCTTGCTACAAAACAAACAATTATCAGATTCTGAAAATGATAAGGAATTGTTCAGGCTTGCCTTTGAAAACGCGAATATAGGAATGTGCCTGGTTGATTTAAATGGGAACCTGTTTAAGGTCAATTCAGAGATGGCTAATATTTTTGGCTACCCTATGCAGGAATTGGAAAAGATGAACGTTAACGATATCGCTCATCCAAACTATAAAGAAGTTAGTCCCCGGTTTATTATGAATGCATCAAATGGTTCAGAATCTCATGTAATTTTTGAAAAGCAGTACATTCACAGAAATGGAAACCTTGTCACTTGTATCGTAACCAGTTCGGCTGTCTGCGACGCAACCAACAAACCAATGTATTTCATTTCGCATGTTCAGGATATCACGGAAAAAAAGAATGCAGAAAGGAAATTATTCGAACAGAACATTGAATTAAAAAAGACGAATGCAGAAAAGGATAAGTTTTTCTCCATTATAGCACACGATCTAAGAAGCCCATTTAACGCGATTGTTGGGATGAGCGAAATTCTTGTTGAACAGATTAAGGAAAAGGACTTTGGCGGAGTCGAAGAGTATGCCGATATCATTATGAAATCCTCATATAGGGCAATGGATCTGTTGAATAATCTGATGGAATGGTCCCAGTCACAAACAGGAAGGATGAAATTCAATCCTGTTTATTTTGATTTGAACGAAACAATTAACCAGATTGAACTCTTACTTTCTGAAAATGCAAGACAAAAATCGTTAACAATCAACAATGCATTGCCGCCAGGTGTTCTTGTTTTTGCAGATAAACCGATGATCAATACAGTACTACGGAACTTGGTTTCAAATGCCATAAAGTTTACATATCACGGTGGAAATATCGGAATTTCAGCTTCTACTGATAATGAGGGAATTACTGTTTCGATTAGCGACAATGGAATTGGCATGTCAAAAGAACGAATTGAAACGTTATTCCATCTTGATCAAAGCTATTCGACATCCGGTACCGAAAATGAAACAGGAACAGGATTGGGATTGAACCTTTGTAAGGAATTCATCGATAAGCATAATGGAAAATTGTGGGTAGAAAGTACTGTTGGAAAAGGGTCTACTTTTCATTTTTCCCTTCCCATTCAACTTTGATTTGATGTTGCTGATACACAAACCTTTCCAAAACCAATTACAAGGATTCAGCCTCCAACTCAGTTTGGACTAGGTTTTTATCCGTGAGAATAATTTCAGCCAATCTTTTATTGTGTTGTTTTATCTGTCTGATCACTGAGATTTTATATCCGACCGCTGCCAGGATAAAATAAAACACCATTTGACATAACATAAAAATCAGTTCGGGACGCACATCGTTGATCGAGACCCCCATTGTGCGGATTCGCATAAACGCAGGGATCATAGAGGTACTTGGAAAAATATGCGCAACCTGATACAACAAAGGTGGAATAGATGTCGCAGGCCATGACAATCCGCTCAGGAACAATATAATGGGTGAAATAAACACAAGAACCATAATTGAATGTTCGCGTCGCCGGAACATCATCGAGATCAACATTCCCAAAAAGATCACCGAAAACAGAAAAGGAACCAACAAAATACAGATGTCAAAAAAACTTCCCTTGTCCGGAAAGCCAAAAAATTTCGGAATATAGACAAGCGTAAAAGCAAGATTAGCCACATAAATCCCGAAGTAGGCAAGCCCTTTCCCAAAGATCACTGAGAACATCCCGCGTCGAACTTTTAATCCTGGTTTAACCTCCTGATTGTTGCGCCGTTCCTTCCCTGCCCCACCGATCATCCCGATACCTACCAATAATGTTTGCTGAAGGATGATCAGAATCACTCCTGGCATAACACCCGAACCATAAGCAGCCGAAGGATTGTAAAGGTTATAAAATTTTGAAGGCATCGGATCGCGTTGTAGCATCGCCTGTTCTTCGCTGCTCCCTGACGCCATCATCCGTTTAATCTCAACCCCCGCCGATAATGTACCGGACGCCTGGATAGTGCCAGTTAGGGTTTCCTTATAGATCAAAAAGTAACTTGCATCACAATAGACACTTACAGAGGTCTGGAATCCTTTCAGCAAATCCTTTTCAAACCCTTCCGGGATCAGGATGACACCCTTGGAATCACCATCCCAGAACAATTGACGTGCTTCATGCATGCTTCCAACTTCCTGTGAAACAGATATTTCCTTTGTTGCACTGATCATCTTCACCATTTGCCTGCTCGAAGAGGTATGGTCAAGATCAACTACCGTGTTGGGGATATCTCTTACCACATTGTTCATGTAAGCAATCGAATAAACCAGCGGATAGGCACAAACCGCGAGGATAAAAATCAGCATTGCGCCCTGATCTTTTACGATGGTCTTCAGCTCATCAACAAGCGAAAACCATGTCAGGTCCAGACCTTCGATGAATTTATCCTTAATATTTTTCCTGTAATGAACCGTCATATCTTGAATTTTAATATTACCCTGTATATCAATTATATAATTTATTCCCGCATCCAGTATTTTGGATGCGAAAGCTTCCGTTTCATTCCCGGAAAAGCTAAAATTCCAGCGAGGATAAATGGAACAAAGCAAAGAAATGGCACAAAGACTTCTGAAACAGGTTCTCCCCTGAGTGTCTGTCCCATAAATATTTTCAACCAAAAAGTATAAGGGAATATCATTGAAAACACCTTAGCCATCAAGGGCATCGCGATATAGGGGAAAGTAAGTCCGGAAAATGTCAACGCCATCATTGTATAGGCACTACCAAGCGATAAGGAGAGACGAAGATTGGCAGTCAATTTTAGAAACAGGATAGCCAGCAGTTGATAGGCGACAATTAGCAGCACCTCCGAAACCAAAATCACAAAAAGGCTTCCATTAACTGGTGTCCCAAGGTTTCTAAGAAGAATAAGGTTCAGGATCATCATATCGACAAAAAACAACAACGTATAGGGAAGCATTTTCCCCACAAGGGCTATACCAATATTATTGTCTGCCAACGACATCAGTTCGCCGGATGTCCCTTCCTTCAATTCGATGCCCAACGCATAGACAGATCCGAGAAAAATAAAGACAATCGCGAGCAAAGGCAACAATCCAAGTACCAGAAAGTAGGAATAATTCCCGAAAGGGTTGAACAAGAGGTGGACATTGGTCTTGACAGGCCGTGCCTTTTCGATGGCTTGTTGGGGTGTTTGTCCTTTTTTAATGGCGACTTGTACCTTCACACCTGCTGAGATCGTTGAAAGTGTGGTAAACAATCCTGATTTTAGGACTCCTCCTTTTACAACATTTGTGTTGTTGATATAGACCGCAATAGCAGGGGCCCCGGTATTCATCACCTTCTTTTCCAGTTCATAAGGCAATACAACAATGGCATCAATCTTCCCTTTATCCATCATCTGTCTGGCTTCTTCTGCAGAGTTGAGCCGATAAACCACATTGCAGACAGCTGCTGCATCGATCATCCGGGCCACTTTCGATGAAAAGGCGGTATTGTCAAGATCGACCACGGCAATTGGCAGGTCGCGCACAACACCCTGATTAAATAGCCATGTGATTGCCAGGAAAGCAATCGGTGGGGCAATCATAGTCGTAAAGATCAACACCCAACTGGCAGCAATCCGTCGTACCTCGCGACGCACTACCAATAAAAGAGTTGTATTCCCAATTTTTGTAAGCATTTGCTTTTTAGATAAATATCGTAATAACAAAATATGCGACTGGCTTCTGGCGGCTGGCGACTGGCTTTGGCTGCACGTACTCCAGTCATATTCCTGTTTCCTTCCCCAAGTCTCCACGCTCCTTTCTCCATGCTCCAATCTACTGTCTTCGGTTTCCCTTTATGTCTTCCAAATTAAGTTCCGACTACGAACTGCCAGTCGCCAGATGCCAGCTGCCAGTTGCCATTTACAGCCAGCCGCCAGTTGTAAGCCGCTAGTTGCCAGCTTGTTTCCGTACCTCGTCCCAATTCACCAATGCGCTCATTCCCGGGCGTAAACCTTCGACCTTTTCAATCGGAATAGCATGAACCTCAAAAGTTTTCATATCGAAATCGCCTGAAGTTTTGGTGGCATTCCATGTGGCAAATTCACCCAAAGAATTGAAATAATTGACTTTAAGCTGCACCTCCTTCATTCCGAGTGCGGGGAAACGTGCTTTAAAGGTTGATCCTTTTTTGATCGCGGCTAGCAAATCCTCTCTTAAATTAAAGGTGACCCAAACATCCTCAAGATCGACAATGGTAATGACCGGATAACCAGCTGGGACAAGTTCACCACGCTCCGAAATGATATTGGCAATCTCACCTTTGATTGGGGAGAATATATGGTTTTCACTCAAATAGGCGTTCACCTCGGTGAGGACACCGTCGGCTTGCATCACCAAAGCACCAGCAGAGGCTTTATCTTCGTAGCGTGCCCCCTTCTTTGCCTTTTCATACAATGATTTGGCAGCTTTCTCAGTCTCAACGGCCGCTTTCATCCGTGTTTCGGCTTCGTCTTTTTGCTGTTCTGCCACGACCCCCGATTTGAAAAGGTTATCGACTCGCTGATAAGTCTTCTTCGCAAAGTCAGATGCTGCCAAAGCCATTTGCCATGAATTGAAAGCAGCTTGAATGTCTTCCTTCTGGGCTCCGTTATCGGCTTTTTCCTTCTGTGCGCCTGCCGCTTTCCGTACGGCAGAAGCCTGTAAATACTTGGCTTCCAGCTCAGGACTACTAATTGTAAAAAGAAGCATCCCAGCTTGGACATCATCTCCTTTGTGAACCATAAGACTGTCGATCCTGCCAATCAGCTTTGAGGCAACTTTCACTTGTGTAGCTTCTACCTCACCCTGAATCTCAAGCGGGATTGGCCTTGCAACGATCCAGATGGCGTAACCGATAAAAATGATCAGTGCGACAATTGCACCTGCGATCAGGTAATGTTTTAATTTGTTCATGGTACTAACTTTATTTTGTGTCTATATTTTGTTTTTGTTTTCAATTAAAAGCGGCTGGCAACTAGCAACTTGCGGCTGGCAACTGGCAACTGGCAACTGGCTTTAGCTGCACGTACTCCAGTCATATTTTATTCTCCATACTCTATTTTCCATTATTTGTCATCCGATTTCCGTATTCAGGACTCCAGATTCCCTTTCGTCTCCGAACAGCCAGATGCCAGAAGCCAGTTGCCAGTAACGACCAGTTTAGAACACGAAATTTCTTTATAATCATAACACCTTAGAATCTCCCTTTCTTCCCTTCGGGATTGTTCATATACGAAACAAACTGATCGGACATGCCGGAGTAATACAGCAGTTTCGAGAGGGCCACATCCCAGGCATAAATGGCTTGTAACCTTTCGATTTTGACCTTTGCCACTGCAAGGTTGGCATCCGAAACCTGGGTCGCTGTAGCAATCCCTTCCGAAAAAGCTTTTTCCCTCGCCCTCGAATATTCAGCAGTAAACTCCATTGCCGATTCCAGCTCTGTGATCTGCTCCATGTACATGTGCAACTCCTGGTAATATTTATTGATCGCCGAATAGATATCGGATTCTGCTTTTGCATAATAATCGTCAACCTCCATAGCCTGAAATTTCGCAGCTTTCAATTTTCTGCTTCGGGCTTTTCCATCAAAAAGACCCCATTGCAATCCCACACCAACCATATAATCTGGAAGATAGGGCGAGAGATCTTTATTCACAAGATCGAAGGTCCCGGTGGCGGCAATTGTTGGCATATAAGCCGACTGCTCCACTTTCACCCCCTCTTGTGCCAACTCCTTTTTCTTGTTGACCTGTGCCAATAACGGACTATTCACCAACGCTTTTTTCTTAAAAAAATCCAATGGCTCAATGGTTTCAACAAAGAAAAGTTCAGACAGCGGATTGATCTTTGGATTACTTGTCTCTGCCACAGTATTTAAGACCCCTTCATTGACAATCTCAACCTGGCGTTCCGATTTCTTTAACTCACGGTCGGCATCGGCAAAATAGACTTTCGCGTTCAAAACCTCAACCTGGGCAATCATCCCCTCCTTTGCCAATTTCTGTGCATCGTCGAAATGTTTCAACATCCCTTCTTTCACGGTTTGCCTTACCTTTACGGCCTGGTTTGCCATGATCAGGCCAAAATATCGTTCTACCAATTCGCACGATAATTCATACGCCTTTTGAACCGACTCCAACTCCGATGCCTCAAATTTGATTTTGGCAGCTTTATTGGCAGCATTGATTTTACCACCTGTATAAATGGGCATTACAAATCCTGCATTTACCATCCCAAACTGTTTCTCCTGGATGGTTTGAATCCACTCCCCATTGTTAACGGCATCGAGACCTTCCAACATTTTTCCCCTGATTGCAGTGGTGGAAATATCATCTGGAAGATAGGGCATTACCGTGTTTGTCTTGGGATCGGGATTAGGGACACCTCCAAATTTGCCATAATGGCCAAGGGCACTATAAAGCGGCGAAATGGCATCACGTACCGGTGTAAGGTCAAGTTCTATATTATCAGACATATACACATAAGAGGCACTCAATGAAAGTCGTGGCAGGTGCAAACCTTTTGCAGCTTTTACCTCCTCGCCAAGTTGCAGCGATTTATGGTTGTACTGTTTGATCAAGTGGTTGTTCTGTAACGAGAGTCCAAGGGCTTCCTCAAAAGTGAGGTTCTTCGTTTCAGATGGACCGGCCTGTCCACAAAGCAGTTGTCCGGTCAATAGTAAAAATAAAATCAATAAATTAGCTCTCATTCTATCTATATTTATTTTAAAGCGTTGATTGAAAATTCCACCACACGGTTTTGCTCTTCTGTGGTCCATTCTTTAGTTCCAAAAAATCCCTTCATACGTAGGTTGATAAACTCAATCGGGTAGATAATTACCATCCCGTAAGCTTCTTCAACAGTGATCTTATTTTTTAGCTCACCATTAGCAATACCTATTTTGATCACCTTTTCGATCAGTCCTTTGATATGTTGACGTTGTAAATCGGAGACCTGAAAATTATAGTCGTGCATCAACACATAGATAAATTTGATCTCTCCAGGGGTTTCAATCCCCATACGGAACAGTTCGCCGATCAATTGCCCCATCACTTCCGTTGTACTTGTACAAGTCTCCAGCAACGACTCCAGTTTTTCAACGATCTGTGCCACTTTGGAATAGAGCAATTCAGTAACCAGCTCTTGCTTACTGCTGTAGAATCGGTAGAGGTAACCTTCGGCAACTCCGGCACGCTTTGCAATTGATGAGATCGCAGCACCACCATAGCCGTTCTGCACCACCAATTGGATGGTTGCCTCTTTGATCCGCCGAATTTTGCCTTCGTCAATTAACCGAGCCATGGTTTACTATTAAATGAATGATTGTTCATTCATATTCGGGTACGAAATTAGACAAACAATTTTAATTACAAAACTTTCAGGTGAAAATTTACAATTCGTTAATAAACTCTGATCAAAAATGAAAAAAGGGAAGAAGGATATTATCCTACTTCCCTTCATTCAATGTTAAGGTTGATCTGATCAAGCTATTTCCTTTAATATCCTGTATTCTGCGTAATAGAAGGTGCTGAACGGTCAATTTCGCTCTGCGGGATGGGGCGTACCAAGCTATTGTCTGATGGTACACCTTTGGCCTTGGTCCAGAAATTGTATTTCTTGGCTCTCTCGATCAATTTTCCTGTTCTCTTGAGGTCAAACCACCTGTTGAATTCCCCAAACAATTCCCTGCCGCTTTCGTCTAGCACCATGTCGATGGATATAGTCGCTGCCGTAGCTCTGTAAGAAACTGTTTCAAGGGATGTTAAATCTTCAGGATATTTTGCGCGTAGCGGATCTACACCGGCACCAACTGCCCTATCAAGGACTTTGTTGTAATAAACTTCGGCACCTCCCAGCGTACCGTTCCCGGCACCTTTCAGAATTGCCTCTGATGCAATCAGATAAGCCTCGGCTGAACGGAAGAGCGCAAAATCAAAAGTGCCATAACCATCGCCATAGGTAATTCCGGGTTGCCAGAATTTCCACATGGAAGGTGCCCCTGCTGTCAACCTTGAAATGGAAACGCCACTGATTAACTGATCGAGATTCATCACGGCATATTTTCTCGTTCCACCTTCGTCGATGCCCTTTTGGGCTATGGTAGCAGGTTTGTTCCATGGTGTCCAGTAGGCCACCGTATCACCAACTGCATAGCTAACTTTCAGGTTTGCATCAGTATAACTATAGGCATAATTGGAAACAGCTTTTAGTGCCCACACTGCATTCACAAAGTCATGCGCATAACGACTGTCCTTTTGCGGGTCGAAGAAACGGTAGGAAGCAGGAGTCGGTTGATTCTGGCCTAAACTCCGGTTGTAATCACTTGTCCTTCCTGCATTACCCACCATCTCACCATTGCCGGGGAAAATGGAGTGGTAATAATTCCCGGGTTCACGTGTGGCCGTACTTGGGTAGGGAACTTCCATGGCATTCGTCAAAGCATCGGCATTGTATTGAATCGGAAAAACGACCTCTGTATTTTTATCGTTTTGCGCTCCAGTGTATTGAGTTAACGGGTTGTTGGAACGTGTTGGGAAAAGTGTTTTGTACTGGGCAACAAGCGGATAGGCAACAATAACTTTATCAGCATAATCGAGTGCTGATTTGAAATCGGTTGCAACTCCACCAAGTGAGTTTTTATAGTTCCATCCACGTGTGAGATATACACGTGAAAGTAAAAACTGGGCTGCACCTTTGGTAACACGGCCATAATCGGTTGCAGTAACCGGAAGAGCGGCCTCTGCGTCAGTGAGGTCTTTCAATATCTGAGTGTAAATAGAGGCAGATGGAGTCCTTATAACAGTCTTATCAGCAGCCATTGTTTCTTTAAGTGGCATGGGGGCGTCTCCCCAGGTTTGAACGACGTAAAAATAGCTCAATGCCCTGATGAATTTGGCTTCAGCAATACGTGCCGCTTTTTTTGTGGGATCGACGTACGTAATCGCATCCGCACGTTCGATAGCCGCATTGGTACGACCAATATTGCGGTACAGAATGTCCCAGAAAGCCTGAACTTCGCCAGCGGAAGAATTGAAGCGGATATCATACTGGTCGAGGTATGGACCATCACCAATTGATTTTACTGACCAGCCCCCGGCTTGAAACAGATCCGTTCCCGGTAAAACAAGTGCGTAATTCAGAATATAATCTCTCAAGAGTGGATAACACGATTTGACCAGATCCTCATAACCGGCTTCATTGACGACATAAGAATTGGTGGTTATATTTGAAATTGATTCCTCCTTTAAGAAATCCTTGCATCCTGTACCCATAAAAACCAGCAGTATAAACAGGACAAAATTCTGTATGTTGTATTTTTTCATTGTAGTCATATTTTTATACATTGTTATTCAAAATCAGAAAGATGCGCTAATTCCAAAGATATAGGTGGCATTTGGGACGTCGTCCTGGTAAGTGCCCGAGTTAAACTCCGGATCCATCCAGATCCCCTTCTCTTTGGTGAAAACTTTAGGATTGTTCGCCTGAAGGTACAATCTCAGGTTGCTGAATTTCATCCGGTCAAGCATTGATTTTGGAACATTGTAACCCAATGTAATGTTGGAGATACGCCAGAAACTTGCATCCTTGTATTGAATGGCCTGTCTGTATGGATTGGCCTGCCAGGTTCCGAAATAATCGTTTGTCGGATTGGTGGTCGTCCAATAATTGAGATTCAGGTGATTGTAGCGGTTGCTGCCGATCTCGCCCATTGTTCCCGACAACATCGAGTTTTGGAACTGAACTCCCTGACGGGTATAGACAAAACAGGAAAGTTCCCAGTTTTTATAGGTAAGGGTGTTGTTGATACCTGCCATCCATTTTGGCAATTGGTTTCCCAAAATGACACGGTCATCAATTCCCGTTGAGGACGAAATCTTACCGTCATTGTTTTGATCTACAACCTTTACAGAACCTGGTACCTGTCCATATACAGTAGCCTGGGTTGCTTCGCTGGTTTGCCAGATGCCTGCATATTGGTAATAATAATTTGACCTTAACGGATAACCTACAAAGAGGCTGTTTGCAATATCCTGTGTCACAGTGCCCCCATAAAGTTCCAATACTTCATTGTGGTTTTTTGAGAAATTGATCGAAGTTGTCCACTTAAAATCCTTATTCTGAATATTTACTGTGTTCAGGGTTACTTCCACGCCCCGGTTCAACAGTTTTCCAACATTAGCTGTAACAGAACCATAGCCTAACGAGGTAGGAATCGCCACATTCTGGATCAGATCATTGGTTTTCTTGTTGTAAACTTCTACATCGGCGATAATCCTGTTCTTCAGGAAACCCATATTTAACCCGAGGTTGTACTCTGCACTGTTTTCCCACTTCAGATTGGAATTTCCAATGTTCCGGGGTGCATAACCATAAGCAGCAGTTCCACCAAAATCGTAAGCTGTCTTGTTCAGATATGCCTGGGTGCTGTAAGGGGCAACAACGTCATTTCCAACTTCGCCATAGCTTGCACGCAGTTTCAGGTCCGAAAAAACATTCAATTTTTTAATTACAGGCTCTTCAATGGCACGCCATGCCAAAGCAACAGAAGGGAAAAAAGCCCATTTATTTCCTTCGGCTAATACTGACGAACCATCATAACGTCCGGTTAATGTCAAAAGGTATCTTTCATTGAAACTATAGTTGAACCTTCCCATGTACGACATGATGGTACGTTCGACCAAACTACTTGCAACACCGTTAATGATCGCACCTGTGTTTAATGCATACCAATCGGAATTGTAGGATAAGTTTTCGACCTGAATACCAGAGGTCTCAAATCGCTCTGCCAATGCACTTTGTGCAACAGTCACATTCAGATCATGCGAACCTGTTTTTAATTTATAGTTCAATACGTTATCCCATGTATAGGAACCGTTAAAATTGAAAGTATTCTTTGCAGCAGGCAACTTGTTGAGCCTACCTTTTGAATCTGCCCCCTGAAATACACCCTGGCGACTGTTAAAAACAGAAGCGGACAACGATGATTTGAAGGATAAGCCTTTCAAAGGTGTTAGTTCGATATAACCGTTCCCAAGAAAACTCGACACACGGGTTTCGTCCTTGTAGTTGCTGGCCCTTACTTCCAGGATCGGATTCTGGACCTGTGTGTCTTTGATCCCCATCCAAAAAGCATAACCGTCCACATTCTTGTCGTTGGTTTCGGTGGGATTGGTCAGGTCGGCATACAGAATAGTTCCCAATGGCCTTGCCCTGTAAGCACTGCGCAAAGTCTCGTTCGATCCCAGATTCTGGATACTGTAAGTATAATAAGTCGTAAAACCAACTTTAACCACACCGTTCAGTTTACTGTCAACAGATCCTTTTAAATTGTACCTGTTGTAACCTGTACTGAGCAAGTTGCCCTTTTCATTCAGATAACCTGCAGAAAAATAATGTGTTGTGTTTTCATTGCCGCCCGACAAGGCAACAACATGACTTGTCTGCAAGGAAGGAGCAGTAACCTCGTCAACCCAATTCACTGTTTTTCCAGCAGTTGCATTGGCTGCTTCTGCTGTGGTCCAGATAATCTGTGCCGTAGGGTTTTCAGCTTTTACCACATCATTGTAAGCATGATAGAACTCAGGTCCTGTCATCAGATCGGGCAGATTGGTTGGAACCTTTATACCCACATATCCTTCATAGGTAACTTTTGTTTTACCCGAGGTTCCTTTCTTTGTTGTGATAATGATTACACCGTTTGCGCCGCGGGCACCATAAATTGCAGCAGAAGATGCATCCTTTAAAACATCCATTGTTGCAATATCGCTCGGATTCAAGGTATTCAGTTTTCCTCCCATAACCCCGTCGATCACAACAAGTGGTTCACTACTGAAACTGATGGAGTGGACACCACGGATATCGATGGTATAATCGGAACCTGGACGTGAGTTCACTTTGTTGACATTCACACCCGCCAACTGACCTTGCAGTGCTTTTGCCGGTTGTATAGGATTGGATCGGACAATGGCTTCAGCTTTTACCGAACCAACTGCACCGGTTACGTCCCTTTTCTTTGCAGTACCATAACCAATGGCAACAACTTCCTCAATCCCTATGGTTTCATCTTCCAAAACAACATTAATTGTTGTCTGGTTTCCTGATTTAACTTCAACAGATTTCATTCCGACAAATGAAAATTGCAGAGTTGCATTGTCAGGAACATTGTTCAGGCTGTAATTGCCACTAATGTCGGTGATAATGCCTGTTGTGGTACCTTTGATCACCACAGAGACACCCGGAAGGGAACCTCCTGAAGCATCGCTGACTTTGCCGGTTATCTTTTTCCCCTGCTGTTCCGAAACGAAAGGCTCCATCTCCTTATTATCGTAAAGTGCTATCTGCCGACCAAGTACCTTGTATTTTACAGAGGTATTTGCCAGTACATTGTCCAGGATCTCCGTAATTGTTTTTTGCGAAACGTCAACAGACACAGCCTTGTTGACGTCCACCTTTTCGTTGTAGAAAAATTTGAATTCACTTTTCTCTTCAATGGCACGAAGCACATTAAGCAACGTAGAGTTGTTCTGTGTCAGATTCAACCTTGTGGACTGCGAATAGGATTCGGCAGATAAACCACTTAGCATTGAGATCGTTACAATAAATATAGTCAGTTTCATTTTTCTAAAAAATTGATAAAATAATGGCTTATTGCCATGTTTGCCCAGCAATTTATTCATAACTTTGTAATTGGTTTTAAATAATTTTTTGTTTTTAAATCAAATCAGTTTTAAGGGTGGGAACGGCCATTTCCACCTTTATTTTTTTTGAGACGATCGTTTGTTTTTATCCATATCTTAAGTTTTAAGTTTATAAAATTCATTAATTGCTATATATCAGTTGTTTATCTTTCGTTAATGATCAACAACCTCGAGTGTTTATCAAAGGAGTGTTTGATCGGAGTTGTTGTATTGATCAATTCAAGGACTTCCCCAAATGTCTCCATTTCAATCGTTCCTGTATAACATAAATCTTTTAGCTTTTGACCCCTCAACTCGATTTTGACGTTGTACCATCGTTCCAATTCTCTGGCCACATTTTTAAATGGTTCGTTAACAAAGATCAATTTTCCCTCTTTCCAGGAAGTGAAAAGCCCTGTATTTACATTTTTCAAAAGAAATACATCACTTGATGGGGCGAGGATTGATTGCTGGCCAGGTCTTAAGATTGTGCTTTGTTTTTTGACACCCTCGATCTTTACACTTCCTTCAACGAGCGTTGTCTCAAAATTTTCGTTCATGTAAGCTTTAACATCGAAAGAAGTACCCATAACCTCAATAGACCCATAACCTGTTTTTACAACAAACGGCTTGCTCTCCTTTGCAACTTTAAAGTAAGCCTGACCCTGAAGTTCTACACCACGTGTTTCGCCATATTGTTGAGGAAATGAGATTGTTGAGCCGGAATTTAACCAGACCTCAGATCCATCTGGAAGGGTAAAATTCGTTCTTGCCCCAAATGGAGTACTAATCTTTTGGATAACTAATGCAACCGGTTTTATTGTTACTTTATTGTAAAATACTATGAATGTGGTCGTTAATCCTAAAATTAAAATTGATGCCACTTTAAGTAAGGTTTGGTACACTACCAATCGTTTGTTTTTTATTGTATTGTCTTCCAATGCTATGCGATGGTGGATCTTGTCAAGGAGGTGGTCATTCTCCCTGTTTTCAGCCTCAGAATGAAGAATGTCGTTCCAATGTTCCAAAATGTCAGCGGCAACTTTTTCCTGACCCTGATTGGAGTCAAAAGAATCGGTGACCCTTGCAAATTCCTGCGGGGTACATGTTCCGTTCAAATATTTCCTGAATTGTTTTTCCATTGATTGTAGTTAATACACCAAAAGGGAATGTATCCCCTGCTCAAAAAACAAAAAAAATAAAATATTATAAAAAAAGGTAAAAATAGAGAAGTGACAGAACACCCATTTCTGTTAACGAGTTTTTTATGTGCCTGATAGCATGTGTGATGTGATCCTCAACGGTTTTCTCCGAAATCCCTAGTTGATGGGCTATTTCCTTATTGGGAAGCCCTTCCGTCCGGCTGAGTTTAAAAACCAATTGCCTTTTCTCAGGAAGGGTCGCAATGATCTTATCGATTGCAGACTTGATTTCGTCAAATTCAAGAGGATTTTGTGTTTGGTACTCTTCAGCAACCGAACGAACGTAGATTTCCGCCCTTAAAGAGTTCTCTTTCAGGTTTGCCCTGATCAGGTTAAGAACCTCATTTTTGGTGATGGTAAAAATATATGAATTAAAGGTTTCTGCATTGCTGATTTTTAGCCTGTTGAGCCAAATTTTAACAAAAACCTCCTGAAGGATGTCATCGATGTTACTTTCAATTTTGAGTATAGATTTCGAGAAATGGAACAATCGGTTGTAATAACAATTGAACAGTTCATCAACGGCTGATTTGTCGTCAGTTTTTAACCTGCGGATGATCTCTTCCGTTTCTTTGATGCCCAATGATTTGCTATTTCCCATAATGCGACAGTAAAACCGGAAGACAGTTTTTCATTGATTCCGGATCATCACACCAAAAGTAATTGAATTTTCAGACTTTCCCAAGAATCCTGAATTGAGAATACAATTTACAATTTGGAAATATGGTACTGAACAAGGATTTCAGAGAGTTTATAGAATTGTTGAACGCTCATAAAATAAAATATCTTGTCGTTGGTGGATATGCAGTAACTGTTCATGGTTACCCTCGCTACACGAATGACATTGATATTTGGAATAAAAATTGACTTCATAGATATTGACAATTTGAAAAAGAATAAACAAGCTTCTGGACGGCATAAAGATTTAAACGATTAAGAAAATTTAGAATAATTGCTTGTGATACCAATTGATCCAGTCACCCGGAAACTAAAACAAACTTTAGGATTGGCCGATCCAGTCACCTTAACCATAAAAACAAACTTTAGGATGCAGTGTCCCGGTGACTCTTTCCTGCATCAACACTCACCCGGACACTAAATCATGATTCGAAAGTCTATCTTTTAGCGTAAATAAAAATTTATATCTGAAAATAAGGTAAATAAGGTTAGGGCGCATCTATACCGATAGCTATTAAGGTTGGAAAAAACAAAAATAAGGTTTTTTGGAGCGGATTCAAACAGAACATTGCCTATAAAGGAATGGGAATATGATTTTTAAGAAGAATCAAACCTTATTTTTCCAATTTTTCAACCTTAATAGCTAGGAGGCATCCTTCGAAACCAACTTTATTTACCTTATCTTTTTTATCTTTTAGGGAAAAAATAGAAGAAATAATTTGAAATGCTCCCGAAATTATAAAATTAGCAGGTGGCTATCTTTACATCGCAGGAGGCTATCTTTACATCGCAGGAGGCTATCTGTACATCGCAGGTGGCTATCTGTAAAAAGCAGGTGATGATCTGTCTAAAGCAGGTGACGATCCGTCTAAATCAGGTGGCAATCTGTCTAAATCAGGTGGCAATCTTTCTAAAGTAGGTGGCAATCTGTCTAAAGCAGGTGGCGATCTGTCTAAAGCAGGTGACGATCTGTCTAAAGCAGGTGGCGATCTGTCTAAAGCAGGTGGCAATCTGTCTAAAGCAGGTGGCAATCTGTCTAAGGTAGGAGGCAATCTGTCTAAAGTAGGAGGCAATCTGTCTAAAGTAGGAGGCAAGATGTAAAAAGCAGGTATCAGGATGTAAAAAGCAGGTGACGAGATGTACAAAGCAGGTGGTTACTTTTAAAATGAG
>JBAXWR010000062.1:0-32103 GCA_037128295.1 Mariniphaga sp. | reverse complement strand
CGGTATAGATTTTGCCCGTGGTGGTGATAAGTTGGTTTGGAGTGGCCGAGTTGATCTTGAACCTGACCTGTCCCGGTTGGGCGGCATTGTATCCGGTAAGGTAAAGGCTTTTGGCCAGGGTGAGGTTGCCGGTATTGGCAGCGTTGGTAAGGTCGAGTACGCCATAAGGTTTCAGCTCGATTGTCGAATTGCCACCAGTAAATCCACTGATGGTTTTGGTACCCCCTTTTTTCACAAAAATCGTGAGTGCCGATGACCCTTCAATCGTAACTTTTGCAGGGGTACTGGTATTGGAAGGGTTAAAGTTAAGCAGCGAGCTATTGAAGAAGTCGATTGAACCATAGTAATTGGAAAGATCCCCGGTGAGGGAAACTTGTGAACCAATGGAGGTTCCGATTCTCAGTCCGGCGGAAGAACCATCGTTGGCCGTGGTGCTTGTAAATGTGTTGCTAAAAGTTCCTGGTGCCAATATGGCCACCGATCCGTCATCAATAATCACTTCCTGGCCCATCAGTTGGATGGACGGGAGCATCATTGTCATTATCAATGGCAAGATGCCGATCCTGGCAATTATATTGTTTATTTTCATTTCTGTAAGCAATTATTAATGACGGAAATGGTATCAGAACTATATCATATTAAGAGAACAAATTTGAACTCAAATTGCACCGCTTTTGGTAATAGTGATGACCGAACCGTTGGTCACCTTTACAGTGCCTAGTTTACCATTAAAATTAGTATTGATAATGTTAATCGCATCAGTTACACCATTTAATTCGATCACGCCAGAAGAGCTGCCAGAATTTATGGTAAAGTTGTTACCCAATAAACCAGCCTTGGTTACTTTTAAGGTTGAACCCGTACCAACAAAACTTATATTCCCTGAAAATTTGCCGATTCCAGTTGAACCTAACGTAAGGGTTTTATCACTATCAATACTGATGGAATTTGTATTATCGGTAATACTTTTGTTTACAAGATCAATAGCATAATCATTTGTAAAAGTTTTTCCTGATAACAGATTATTTAAATCTTTTAACAGTTTTGCAGATTGACCAGGATTTGTACTAACATCAGACAATAAGCCTGTCCAACCTTTATAGGAGTCATCAACTGCAAGTTGGAAAATAGGGTCAAATGTTGCGGTTAATGTGAGATCAAAGTCCGATCCGTTTGCCACACTCGTTACATCTGGGTTTGTCCAAAGTCCATCGTCATTGTTCGTAAGCGCAGGTGTTCCGGTTAAATCTGTGACAACTTTTGTTTTTGCAACAACAAATGACGAAGCACCTCCCGCTGTACCTGTTGTAGCATCTGTCATGTCGAATTGGAAACTTTTTGATACATCGACACGTCCCTCATGGCCTAAAGTGGCATCATTGGTGTATATTTTTGAACCGTCCCCTGCAAGGACGATCGATTTCTGGGCAGTTGTACTGATTGGAAATCCAATGGATGATGGATTTGTGGCCTCAGAATATGCGCCAAAATAAATATTGCCATTGGTTATCGTAAGGTCGCCTTGTGATGCGAATATGCCATATTTTTGGCCCATGTTAATTACATCCGCCCCCGCCTTTCCTCTAATTGTTGTAGCCCCGCTTCCAAGAATTACAAAAGCTACTTGGCCAGTTGAACCCGAAACGGCAATTCGATTTGCTCCTATCGTCCCACCTCCAGGTATGGTGAGCATTGACCCATCATAAAAATCAATGCCACCGTAATAATCCGACATGGTACCGGTCAGCTTGATATTTCTAGCAGCGGTGCCTCCTATTTTCAAAATAGCTGTTGAACTCGAAGTTTGCGTGGTACTGCCAATTGCGTTTGTATAAGTACCTGAGGAATTTAGGATAGCCGTTGAACCGTCATCGATTACGATTCCGACTTGTGCCATCGCCCCGTTTCCAAACCCTACCAAAGCAATAGCGATTGCCATGGCCCTGAATGTTGTTTTCAAAGTTTTCATGATAAAAATGGTTTAACTGTTTATATTCAAGCGTTTTAAGAATTTCTTTTTGTTATACTTAATTATTATGTTGTATTTTAGGCTCTATATTTGATTTTCATTTCTACATTCAGTGTGTTTTTGTTTTTGACCTGTTTAAAGTACGCTTACGATCAAGGTCGCGTTCGATGTTACCGTGAAAAGGCTCACCTTATTGTTACATTGGGAATTGTTAATGGATTGTGTTACAGTATTCACCCCATCTCCAATCTCAATCTTTCCTGAGGCACCTGTGCCATCAATGGAAAAACCTGATCCTAAAACATTGGAAGAGTGTACTTTTAAAATGGAACCGGTACCGCCAAACTTGATCTTACCGGAAAATACCCCCGAGCCTGTTGTGTTTTTTAAGGCAAACCATTTTGTATCAGAAACGGTACAGGAGTAATCGTGAGTGTTTGTCAGGTTGAAGCCTGCAAGGTCGAGGATCAAGCTTTTTGTTAATGATGAAGAAGCATCCCAATCATAACCTGCAAGCTGGATGGCTGTTGAACCTTCATCAAATCCATATTCTGAATAAAATGTGATCAAATCTGAAAATGTCACATACTCCGCTGTACTTGAAGGGGGAATAAGAATACTAAATTTATCCTGCGCATTTGCACTGTTGGCAAACAGCCCAATGATCAAAAATATGGTGATGATGATTGCCGCTTTCATTCGTTTAATATTAGTGCATTGACGGTTCAATTATTAAATATCGTTAAATATTCCTAAAATCTAAAAATCAAATATTGTGCCAACGTGGCCGATATTAAGATGAACAATATAAAAATTATATATATCTATTGATTTTCAATTCTTTATTAACTGTAAAAATTTCATGTGCAGCTTCTCGCATATGGGTGGGATGCTCGTTTTCGAGCATGTATGCTCATTTTTGAGCATGAATGCTCATTTTCGAGCATACGATGTGCATTTTCAGGTCCTGAGTATCGTAAGCCAGGCGAAAGCACTTCCATAATCCCTCGTACACCTCCTGGTGAAGAAAGAAGTAGAGTCTCCGGAGCTTCCCAATAGTTGATTTGGTTCATGTAAAATAATTTGTTAGTTTGTCTCGCTTTCAGGTCATTTACGAAATATATTACGAGATGTAAAAAATTGTATGTTGCCTGATAAGTTTTATTGCACAACAAATTTTAAAAATAAATGAAGGGGAAAAAAGTAAAAAGTCTTCCAAAATCTTTAATTTTAAGATTTTGGAAGACTTTTTAAGTTCTTTTAACAGAGCGTATTACGGATATTACTTCAATAATTTAAAATATTTATCCATTTTAGGCTATTTTTCAAGTCTTCCCATGTTCTTAAAATGGACTGGCGAAACTCCTGTGAATTTCTTAAAGGTACCGTAAAATGACGATTTTGTGCTGAACCCTGCCATCGGGATAATGTGGTCGATGGTGATATTTTTATCATCGTTGGTCACAAGCAAGCGGCAAGCTTCCTTGACCCGAAGTTCGTTGATGTAATCGTGGAATGGAACCTTGTATTGCTGGTTAAAAACCTGCGAAAGATAGGTCGTGTTTGTACGGAGTTGATGCGATAGGTCGATCAATGAAAGATTTTTATCGAGATAAATTTTTTCAGTGTGGATCAAATGCTCCAGTTGTGAAACCAATGAATCGGATGCCCCCTTATGGCTTGGGACAGCCAGCTTGGGATGACTGTCGATTACCACCTGCTTTTCGACTACCTCATTGGTACGGCGGGCAAGGTGGAGGTTGGTTGTTGTCAATTTTTTCCTGAATGCAAAAAAAGCGATCGCACCAGAAAATACAAGAAAAAAGATGAACAGTAAAAGGTAGATGACCCATTTTTGCTGGTTGATAATTTCTGAATCAATATCCTGTTGGTACTTTAATTCTTTAAATGATAGTTTAGTGTTAGCGCTTGCTAAGAATATTTTGGAATTCAATAACTTAGCCGAATTTTCATGATTAAGTAGGCTGTCGGACCAGGCTTGGGATAGGTTTTTAAAATCCCTTGCCAGAAATGTTTGGTTTAGATGGCTATGTAATGTGGAGATCAATTCATAGGTTGATATAATCTCTTTGAAATCATAGGTTTTCAGGTTTAACTTCAGTGCTGAATCGGCATAAAATAGTGCCCTTTCCGGTTTACCCATTGCTTTTTTCACTTGAGCCATATTAAAATAGATATTTGCCTGTAACTGATCTAAGCCAGTAGATTTCGCATGGTTAATGGCAATATGAAAACAGGAATCAGCTTTTTCGTATTCCTGAACCATCCTAAAGTAGCTGCCTATCAAATAATCAGATTTTGTCAGGATCCTGGAAATCTCCAAATGTGCATTCTCTGATGCAATTTTGTCCGCATCAAATTTCTTTAAATCGATCTGGGGAATCAATAACTCGACCTGATCGTGATAATATTTCACAGAATCCAACTGGCCTTTTTCTACCATCAGTGAATTGATATAGTTGTAGTTTTGTGCCATCATTATGTCTTTTTTATCTGGAATTGTATGGTTGGCCATCCTGAAATAATACGCCGCTGAATCGTAAGACAGTTGCTTCTGGTAACAAAGGGCAATGTTGTTCATCGCCAGGACCTTTATAAAAGGTAGGTCGCGGTTAATGGCGAGGGCTTGCCGATAGGCAAAATTGGCCTCATCATTCAGTCCGTTGCTAAACAATACATTGCCTAGATTGATAAAGAAATAGATATTTTGGATTTGGAGCCCTGGATTGTCCAGAAAAACATGGATGGCATCGGTAATGCTCGAAAGGGCCTTTTCCCCATCATACTTGCGGTATTGGTAAATCTCCGTAAGGTACAAGTACATTTCAGCCGCTGTCCCATTCTGTTTTAGCGTTTTTAAAAGGTCGATCTTTTTTTGAAGGTACCAGATCGATGAATCGATATTGTTTGCATAATGGTAACTAATTAGGTTATCAAGTATTTGTAACCTGGAATTGTCAGCTTCCCTGATGGAAAACTTGTTGTTGCTATTTCCTTTTGGTTGACAGGCAACCATTGCGATTTGAGTACAAATCATCAATAAAAATGAAATCCTCGATTTCATAACGGGGCTGTTAGTTTGGCTTCAAAAATAGAAATATTTTCGTATATTTGGTCTAAATAGTCATTTCAAAAGATCAAAACGGAACTTACAAAACAGGATATATTGGAACTTCTTGACAGACAGGCCAAAGAGTTCCACGAACGGATGTTGGAATCGGACCGGAAAATGGAGAAAAGCCGGTTGGAATTCGACGAGAGCTTGAAAAAAAGCCGTATCGAATTTGAAATCAGCCGTAAGGAATTTGATGACAGCCTAAAAAGAAGCCAGAAAGAATCGGAGAAAAGCCGTAAGGATTTTAACAAACGGCTAGGTCGGGTTACAGGACCTGGGGGAAGTTCGTGGCCGAAATGGTAAGACCAAGGATCATAAAAATGTTCAAGGACAAAGGTATCCTGATCAAAACAACCTTGCAAAACGTAGTTGGGCTAATTGGCGACAAAAAATATTATGAGATTGATTTACTGTTGATCAATACCCAAATAGCCGTTGTGGTTGAGGTCAAAAGTTCGTTGAGCGTAAATGACGTAAAAGAACATCTGGAACGGTTGGAGAAGATCCAGAAGGTCCAACCAGAAAGAATCAACCTGGGTGGAGCCATCCTATACGGCGCTGTTGCCGGAATAATCGTCGAAAACGATGCGGATGTGTTTGCCAATAGACACGGCTTATTTGTATTGCGGCAAAAAGGGAGCATTGTTGAGATCATGAACGATAAAGAGTTTGTACCAAAAGAATGGAAGGTCGAATATTAAGCAAGCCCGAAAGCAAACCCTCAAGGTTTGCCAAACCTTGAGGGTTGCATCTACCTTTTCGCTGCCGCAATTTCCTCGTACATCACCTGCAAAATCTCCGTCCTGACGTTCAGATCACTTATCTGATTGTTTGCGCGGGTGGGATATACCCTGTTGGATAAGAAAATATAAATTAGACCATTGGTAGGATCTGCCCAGAAAAATGTACCTGTAAAGCCTGAATGTCCGAAACTTTCGGGGGTCGCACTTTGGCAAGGATATGCATCATGTTTATTGTATTTCTGATTGTCGATCAACGGTTTATCAAATCCCAATGCCCTGCGGTTTTTTGTCTGGGGATATTGAACAGTGTTAAAAGTTTCCAAAGTCGATTTTTTCAAGTATTGCTTGCCACCATAGGTTCCATATTGAACGTACATCTGGACCAATTTGGCAAGGTCGTTGGCAGAGGCGAACAACCCGGCATTTCCAGCAACTCCCCCAAACACGGCAGCAGATTCGTCATGCACAGTGCCATGGACCAATCTCCTACGGTACAAGGAGTCGTATTCGGTAGGGACAACCTGATCGTATTGAAATTTTTGTAACGGCTGATAGGTGACAGTAGTTGCACCAAGTGGACTGTAGAAATTCTGATCAAGGAAATCGGTAAATTTCATTCCCGACAGTTTTGAAACAACCTGGGGTGTGAGAATAATGGATAAGTCACTGTAAACGTATTTTCCCCTTGTTTTCAAAGGTGACTTCCTGATCGACTTGTAAACCTGGTTTTCATAATTGGATTTGAGATAAAGACCAGGTGCAATTTCCAAACTAAACTTGTCATTCGAAACTGTGCTGTACAATTTGGTATTTAAGTTTTTACCAATCATTGTCTTTCTGTAGAACCCAATAAAAGGGACTAGGCCAGACTGATGGGAAAGCAATTCACGAAGTGTAATATCGCTTTTATTCGAAGGATGGAGGAACCCTTTTTTCCAGTCGGTCCAGTAGGTAGAGAACGGTTCATCGAGCAAGTATTTGCCATCTTCGTTCAACTTCATAATAGCAGGAAGTGCCCCAGATACTTTAGTAACGGATGCCAGGTCGTAGATATCGTCGGTCGTCTCTGGGATTCTATTATCGAAAGTATGATAACCATATGCCTTTTGAAAAATGATCTTTCTATCTTTTGCAACAAGAACATTACAACCTGGAAAAGCTTTAAGGGACAGGGCGTTGTTTACGATCGAATCAATTCGGAAATTTAGCCTTGAGGAATTTAACCCAACCTCCTCAGGTAACGTGTATTTTAAACGTATTGATTCATTGATATTTATGCCATCGCCTGATTTATAGCGAGTTCCGATCGAAACAGGAAGTTTCCCTTTCGCTCCGATACCGCCAAAAAGCAATTGCGCTGCGAGTTCCTGAAACATTGTAGAATTCTGATAAGCTACCAGCAAGGCAGACGGATGGCCAAAATCGTTTATTTCATTGATTGAGTATGGGTTTGAAAAGAAAACGATCACCGAATTGTCAATCGCCGTTAAATGGGGGAGGAGGTTTTCAAGGTTTTCGGTCACATTATAAGGACGTTGTGGTGCAATATGGACAATATTGCCAACCTTCACGGTCCGTCGCGTAGGGCCTTCGTACAACGAATGGATTCCTGTAATTACAAGATTATAAGCTGACAATTTTCGGAGAACCGCTTGTTGTTCCTTTTCCGTTGAATTTTCGGACAAGTTGAAGAAATCAACTTTTGTATAATTGCCCAGCATTTTTTGGAATGGCGTAACCGATTGTGATCCAAATGAAAGGGCTGCTATCTTCAAAGTATCCAATCCCTGGAATGGAACCAGATTGTTTTTGTTTTCCAAAAGTGTAAGCGATGCTTCGACAAGTTGACGTTGGGCGAACAGTGCATCTGGTGTGTTCAAATCAGCTATTAGGTTATCTGTTTTTACAGGTTGAAGGTGATTTAAACCGGTAAATAGTTTGGCTGCCAATACCCTCCTGCATTTCAGGTTGATCTCCTCAACTGCAATTTCCTTTTTGGCAATGGCTTCTTTAATAGCCGCAATCGCCACTTCACCATCAACAGGAAATTCCACAACGTCATTTCCAGCTTTAATAGCCTGTATGTCAATATTTCCATGTTGATTATCAAGTGTTGCACCACCCATATTCATCGCATCGGTAATGATCAATCCTTTATAATCCCACTCTTTCCGGATCACATCTTCAATGGCCTTGTATGAAAGGCTAGATGGGCCGGTGCCTGTAGGATCGAGTGCAGGGACACGCATATGGGCTGTCATGATGCCACCAATGCCTCCTTCCGATAATTTTTTAAACGGGAAGAGCTCCACATTGTCGAGTCTTTGCCTGTCATATGGGAGTAAAGGAAGCGATGAATGTGAATCGGCCTTTGTATCTCCGTGCCCGGGAAAATGTTTGGCCACTGCAATGATCCCATTTTCCTGTAAACCTTTCATATAGGCGAGGCATTTGCTTGTAACCAGGTCGCGTGATTCGCCAAACGAGCGCATCCCGATGATCGGGTTTTGTGGTTGGGTATTGATATCTGAAACAGGCCCGAAACTCACCTGCACGCCGAGGCGTTTCAACTGTGAAACCATAACTGCCGCACCTTTACTGATCAGCTCATCGTTAGTGGCCGCACCCATTTTCATATTGTAAGGGAAAGGTTCTAATTCATCGAGACGCATTCCCGGTCCCCACTCGGCATCCATCGCAATCATCAATGGTGTTTTTGCCAACGACTGATAATAGTTTGTCAGTTGTGTCTGTTTTATAGCGGTTCCTTCAAAAAAGACCAGTCCACCGAAATTGTTTTTTTTGATCAGGTCCGCAACACGGGTTTGTTTTGCAATATCCTGGTCTCCGCTCACATCGATCCAGATCAGTTGGGCAATCCGTTGGTCGGGTGTCAAAGAATTGAAAACAGAGTCCACCCATGGATGATTGATGTATTTGTCGAGATTAACCTGGGCATTTGATTTTTGTGGGAAGAGCATGGTCAGCATGAAAAGCAAACCAATGAATTGATTTTTTAGCATTGTGGGTATTTTGGTAAATCCTTAGTTTAATATATTGATATATAGTAGGTTATAGTTTTTCAATTTCGGCAGTTGGCAAGCCTGTTTCTTTTTGAATCAATTCAATCGAAATTCCATTGGCCTTTAAAACTTTTGCCAGTGCTAACTGTAATTGTCTGGTTTTATTCTTTTCGGTTTCTAACTCTTCAGTTGTTTTGCCTAACTCTTCAGTTGTTTTGCCCAACTCCTCAGTTGTTTTGCCCAACTCCTCAGTTGTTTTGCCTAACTCCTCAGTTGTTTTGCCTAACTCCTCAGTTGTTTTGCCTAATTGCTCGAATGCTTTTCCCAATTGTTCCGCCGTCTTTTCAAGTTCTTCGCGGAAATAAGATATTTTATTGTCTCTGTCTATCAAGGCTTTAAGATACTCATCTTCGTTAAACATCTTCTCTTCAAGGTAAGGGTTGTCGATATCGGCCGACTGCAATCGCCTGATCACCCTGTCCAAAAAACCCGGGAAAAATTTCCGTATCAACCGTAACCTGTGTTCGTTGTCCCTTACCCTCGATTTTTGGTCAAAAAGTTTCAATAGTGCAAACAGCTTGTTTTTATAATCATCCAAGCGATAGTCATCTTCGTTAATATTCTCTAAATTAGGCAATTGAACAACCAACAAATCATAACTCAGGTTGTCTATAAATTCATTTGGCATTTGCAATGCCCTATTTTTAAAGAAACCTTCTTTGACCCTTTGGGTTTTGATCAGCAAGTCGTTGATTTCGTTCTCTATTCTGAAGTTAAGGATAAATACTGGCACCAACCTTATGGGCCTGTTGACCTTTCTGATTGTCAAGGTCTCAATATCTGTAACCTCTACTTCACGTTTTTTCTGGAAATTTCTGCTGATGTATCGTTTAAACCTGAAGATATCTTCTGGCTCTGTTGCCTTCTGTAACTCAATCATGATCAACTCTTCTGTCCCATCGGGCAGGAGGACCGTTGCGGTAAAGTCAAGGTGGAAAAGGCGCAGGTCATCTTTTGTTTTGGGATCCTGCAGTGCCGTCATCAAAGATTTTTCCTTTTTTTCGGAATGGGTGATCGGCTCAAGTTGCAAATTGATAATGTTTTCGTTGATCAAAGTCGATACAACAATCATTGCACTGTCGGGGTCCTCCATCAAATACCTGAAAACTACATCATATATCGGATTTGGGATAATGATGTAGTCGTTTTCGCTTATATTTTGATTTAACTCTTCCATTTTTCAACCTTGAAAATAGCTCTTGCAAATTTAACAAATTTGTGAATCTGATGCAAATCACCTGACCTAGCTCAATTACCTGAGTGCAAGTATCCATCAGACCAGATCATTTCAACCTATTTTACTAGATATCAACCATTTCCCATATTTTTATCTATTTCAATTATTTCTATCTATTTCAATTATTTCCATGTATTTCAATTATTTTCCTATACCTTTATGAAAATCTTCTTCTTGTAAAGCACCAACCCGATCAGCCAGTACATCACAATATGGGTAAGGGCAAAGAGAAGGGATGATATTTTGGGATCGGAACTTAGGGGCGTAAAAACATGCTGGTACAACCAGTTGTAACCATTCAACACCGTTCCATCGGCTTCGGTTATTTTGATAAATCGAGAGATAGACCTGACATAAATGCCAGATAACGCAAAGATAAACAATGGGTTCATCCCAAAGACAACAAAGAAGCTGGTCCAGTTATTATAGCCTTTTAGGTCGATGATCCAGATCAACAATGCCAGAATGACCAAAGCCCAACCGGCAGCATAGATTACGTAAGAACTAGTCCAAAGCGGTTTGTTTAGCGGTAGGAGCAATCCCCAGACATAACCCAGGAAAATGCCTCCCCAACCATAGATTGCCAAAGTCCTGGGAACCTTAATTTTCGGAGTATCTTTGATTAGTTTTCCTGTCATATAGCCGATGATCACTGTGACTATGGCAGGTATTGTGCTCAGCAAACCTTCGGGATCGAATGTTGTCCCGAACCCGTGATACAAATGGCTGTCCCCCAAAAGGGCTATGTCAAATGGGGCACACGCATTTCCCATCAATGAATAGGGATCATCGACACCAAAATAATATAGGATACCCCAGTATATCAGTAGTATAGCAGCACCCACGTATTTAAGGTATTTCTGCTGAACGGCCAAAACGATCAGCGAACCTAATCCGTAAGCGATAGCAATCCTTTGAAGGACACCCATCACCCTCAGTTTTGAATAATCGGCCATCCATTGCGGGAAGGAATTCAGAAACAAACCTATCGCAAAGATCAGAAGCGTCCGCTGTCCGATTTTTAGGAGCGACTCCTTGTTTAAAGAATTGTTGTATTTCGAAAATGAGAAAAACATCGAAACACCAACCACAAACAGGAAGAAAGGAAAAACCAGGTCCGTAGGTGTACAGCCATGCCATTTTGAATGTTCAAGTGGTGCATAAATGCTTGCCCATGTTCCGGGGGTATTTACGGTAATCATTGTGGCAATCGTCATCCCACGAAGTACGTCAAGTGCCAGGTAACGTTGTGATGAGTTCATAGTTAATTAGATATAATATTGAAATACAATTGAAATATGTTGAAATAGAATCTGAGATAATTTGAAATACCGATTGAAATATTTTGAAATAAGTTGAAATGCAAATTGAAATATATTGAAATAATTAGAAATATGTAGAAATATGTAGAAATATGTAGAAATATGTAGAAATATGTAGAAATTGGCTCAAACCAGTATCTCGATTTCTTTTTTGAAAATTCAGTCACAAAGTTCTCCGAAATAAGTAACCCTATTTTGCATCAGGCACCGGATCTGATAAATCCTTTTTGGAAGGGTCAAAAACCGCCACGCTTACCTGCGAATCGGCACAACCATAGTAGAGGAACCATTTGTGTTGGAACCATGCTAAACCTTCCATGAAAACTGTCCCATCTTTGTACTGACCACTCTTCTCATACGAAGCCATTGGACGGAAGAAAGGAAGGTCGAGCCTCGCTATTGGTTGGTAAGGGTTCGCAAGGTCAAACAAGACCTGACCGCCACAATAAGCCCCTGCAGTAAACCTTTTGTCGCGGTTTTCGTCTTTGCTGTTCTTCCCATTGTAAAACAGAAGAATTCCTTTGTCTGTTTTGATCGCAGGCGGGCCACACTCGGTAAGTGAACTATCGAAAAAGCCCTTCCGCGGTAAGATTAGCATTTTTAGCTCGTTTTTATCGTCCAAAACAGGTTGCCAGTTGATCAGGTCATCGGAAAGTGCGGCGCAAACCCCATTCTCGCCCCAATACATAAAATATCGGCCATTTATTTTGGTAATGACCTGTTTATCATTCTTTACCGTGGTAACTATCGACGCCGATTTGGTTGCCATATCTTTGAAGCGTCCGTTATAAGCCTTGTAAAATGCCGGGCCGTGCTTATCCCAATGAATCAAGTCTTTGGATGTTGCAACCGACAATCTGGGAACTTTTCTGTTCCATGCGGTATAAAACATCACATACAAACCGTCTTCAGTCATCGCCACACGCGGGTCTTCACAGCCTCCGGGCCATTCAAATTCTTTGGCTTTGTCATTGTCGGGGAAAAGTACTGGGGCCGGTAACCGTTTCAACTTCAAGCCATTCGAGCCTGAAGCATATCCGATCCTTGATGTCCTTGAACCGATCCCGGTTGCCGTATTGTCTTCCGCACGATAAAGTACAACAATCTTCCCATCTTTAATTGTAGCTGCCGGATTAAATGTATCGCTTTCCTCCCATTTCGAGAGTCCGCCCTTCATCGGACAATTAAACGTCGATGCAGGGTTTGGTGAAATAACAGGATTGACACCTTCCGGCCTCACAAAACCACCCAAAGCCCAGTTTGGTAACTGAATGCCCTTGCCCTGACCTAAAGTCAGTGTAAATAATCCAATAGAAAAAAACAGGAATAACAAAGAGAAAAGATTGCGTTTCATAAGTGTGATTTGATTTACGACAAAGATAATTTATCTGGTTGCTTAAAAACATAAATCTGGAAATAACAGATGAATTTTTTATGCTTTGATTGTGCAATGCTTTTAAAAGAAAATGCTTTTCCCTTTCATTCAAGTTCATCATTTATTGGAATTTACTTATAATTGTAATACATTGTAAATTAATCAATTGAATTGAAATCCCCCTGGCCCCCTTTTCCAAAGGGGGAGTCGTTCAAAGGTAATTTGCCTACTTTTTTAACGTTTTCAAAAATAACTTGAAAGAAAGTGAGAAGCTTTTAAAAAAATAAACATAATTTTGTATTTAAAGCGATTTTGAAAGTGGTTCATCTTAAGGTTGAAATAATGTCTTTTTATGCAAAGCCAAACGATCAATAATACTTCCAAAATAGGATTCAAGTCCAATGGGATCTCCAAAAGATTGTTTTTGAGGATTATATCTATTTTTATTATTTTATTGTCGCTAGCCTTTTCTGCCAAACAAGAAAAACCTGAACCCAAAAGTGTCGCAGGTCTCGTCCACCCGCTTGAAAAGGTTTACCTTCATCTTGACAAAACCATTTACAGGGCAGGAGAAGAACTCTGGTTCAAGGCTTATCTTGTGGATGCCAACACCCACAAGCCTGAAACTTTAAGCAAGGTCGTTTATGTTGATCTCATCAACCCTGATAATCAAATTATTGATTCTAAGATTCTTCGAATGGGTGAAACAGGGGGTGAAGGGGATTTTAAGCTTTCTGACAATCTTTCGGGAGGTGAATATACAATCAGGGCCTATACCAATCTGATGCGGAATTTTGACGAGAAGTGGTATATCAACAAAAAGATAATTGTCAAAGCCTTAATTTCAAACCATATAGCCAACCGCGAACTATCTGCGCAAAAATACAGTAACCTAAAGTCTGACACCGATCAGGTTGTCCATAAACCAGATGTCCAATTCTTTCCCGATGGAGGCTTTCTGGTCGATAGTCTTGTAAATCAGGTAGGTATCAAAGCAGTAGGACAAAACGGAAAAGGAATGGATATTTCGGGGAGTGTGTTTGATCGGTTGGGAGCGAAGGTTTTGGATTTTCAGACCGAGAAATTCGGCCTGGGGATGTTCAAGTTTGTCCCTGAGGCAGGTAACCGATATTCTGCAACTGTTACTGTGAATGGTTCAATCTTTACCTATGAACTCCCGGAATCTTTTGCCAAAGGGGTTGTGATGCAGGTCATCGAACAAAAAGATGCCTATGCAATTGTTATCAATTCTACGCTGCCCAGTGGGATCAAAGGGTTTAAATTGACCGGACGACAAAGGGACAATCTTGTTGGAAGTTCCGAAATTTTAGGCGAAGTGAATGGGGCGAAAGTGGTGATCCAAAAAAATATCCTGAAACAAGGGATTGCACAGTTCACACTTTTCGACAACAATGGCTCCCCCCTTTGTGAGCGGTTGGTTTTTGTTGAATCAAAAGAAAGTTGCCCTATTGTGAAGATCGGAACAACAAAGAAAAGTTATGAAAAAAAGGAGCTTATAGAATTGGCCATTTCTTCTGATCAGATCGGATCACAAAAGCCAAATGCAAATATGTCCATCTCCGTCGTTGGCATTTCTGACTCATTATCTGATCATTATCGTCAGGATATTAAATCATTCCTCCTTTTAAATTCCGAATTGAAGGGTGAAATTGAGCACCCTGGCTATTATTTGTTTTCAGACGACCCACATCGAAAAAAGGTATTGGATCTTTTGATGATGACCCAGGGGTGGAGGCAATTTATTTTAAATGATACCCTCATCGTAAAAGGAGATCAAAAATTCCTTCCTGAAACCGGAATCAGGTTTTCGGGAACTGTAAGGCGTTTCAACGAAGAGGGCAAACCTGCAAAAGCTAATGTATCACTTATTTACTCAAATAACCTGGAGGACGTCTATAACGAAACGACGACCGATGATCATGGACATTTTGAATTCGATAGCTTTGATTTTATGGACAGCACTTCCATTATTATTCAGGCCAAAAGTCGCACACGTTCAACTAAAAACGAAGATATTAAAAACCCCAACAAGAATTTCTATATTGTTATGGATTCTTTGCCTGTTCCTGGAATGTCGGCTCATAAAATACTTGCAAATCAATCAATTGGTACAGCCAATGATTCATCTTCCTCAAGTGCCAGAACGGATGATTTTGCCGATCCTCCATTTCAGACTCAAAAAGGTGATATATTGATCGGAGATGTTTTGGTTTCTGCCAGGAAAATTGATAAGGATGCTGCTAAAAGGTCAATGTATTTTGAACCTTCAAACCACCTGGACTTTAAAGAGCTTCGGAGTACCGGTGCACGTAACATCCTGGAAGCAATAGATGGAAGGATACCCGGTGTCAGTATCGATGGCGAAAAGATTGTGATCAGGGGAATCCGCTCGGTGAGTGGCGGATCCGAACCTTTGTTTCTTTTGGATGGTATGCCTGTCAGCATGAGCACTATTCTGAGTTTTCCAGTGGACAATATAGATTACATTGACCTATTAAAAGGTTCAAAGACAATTATTTACGGATCAAGTGGTTCCAAAGGGGTGATTGCAGTCTATTCTTTAAACGCAGCCGATCTGCTTAAGAATACAGCAGAAAATAAGGCGAGTGGCATATTGAACATTAACCACCCGGGATACAGCAAATCCAGAAAATTCTATGAGCCGGTTTATTCATCAGAAAAATCACTCAAAGAAGGATTTGAAAGCGGATCAACAGTTTATTGGAATCCAAATTTAAAATTTGGGGAATCTGACACGCTAAAAATCTCATTTTCTACGGCAGATTTGCCGGCTGTTTATAAAGTCAATCTAGAAGGGATCACAACAGATGGGATTCCATTACATGCTGAGACATCGGTTAAAGTAAAATAAATAAACCCTAATTTAATCGGTTGCTCGACTTCTAATATTGTCCGTATCTATCGATCAATCGGGAGAGCATCAACAAACGATCTTTGGTCACCATGGGGGCGATGGAACAGGCGGTGCTGAGGATGAAACCTTTCCCCCGATTCTTGCCCGTTTCAATGATCTTTAGTACATCGGCTTCGGCTTTTGCATCATCGGCATACAACAGCGAATTGACTGAATCAATGTTACCCTTGATAAACAGGTTGTTACCGATCCGCTCAAAAGCATCTTCCAAATCAACATTGCCGACTGGAACAGGGTCTAAGCACTCCAATCCGGAGGTATGGCTTTCGCGCATCAACTCCAACCGGTCGGTAATCGAACCACAGGTATGGATATAGACATGCACCCCCTTGGCACGAATGGCTGAAATGATCTTTTGCTCATACGGCAACACAAACTCAACATACTGTTCCGCAGAGATAAATCCCATCCCGGCAAACGGAGAGGATACTTTAATCGCATCAATGGGTTTATCGCACATCTGAACGGCAAGATTAAGGATCCCGTCAGCGAATTTTTCGAGGATGGCTTTGCATTTGTCGGGTTCCATGATCAATGCTACCAGGCCATTTTCGTAGCCAACCAGATCAAGGAAATAATCGAAAGGCGAGGTAATCTCCCCATGTATGGAAACAGAATCTCCCACTTTTCCATAGATAATGTCGAATATATCGAACATGGCTTCCTGATCCAGATCGAAATAAAGATTCTGTGATACCGGAATGTAATTGATCACGGATGGGATATCTTTCTCAATATCAATATCATCAATAGCTGGCAATATTTTGGGCTTCGAGTAGGTTACCAATGGCAAATCTGTCCAGGAGTGAACCTCAGTCCGATTGGGATAGGTCAACCTGTAATTCCCTTCCTCCAGACACTCGGATTTCAGCAAATCCTTTTTCCATTTATCGGAATGTCCGTGCAAACTGACCAGAATGCCATCGAACCGAAATGTTTTACACAAACTAATTAGTCCATCAGCGAAGACATTTTTATCATACCAGAACTCGAACGGATTGGGTTTTAACTGGTTCATCATGCTACCGATACTAAACTGGCACATTAGCGGAACCCTGTCAGGATGCTGTAGGTTCATGGCTGCTTTAACCCTTTCCCTCGAAGTAAATGTTTTCATCTGTTCAATAATTAAATCTTCAATCAAAAATTAAAAATCAAAAATCAGCAAGTCTTTTTTCCATCAATGTCCTTAAAATCAACTTCATAGGTTTCGCCATCAGCAAGGATAATCAAGGCTCCCAAAGTCGAATAGTTTGGAGTAATATCCATGATCCTGAACTCCTTGATGGGTGATAGCTCCTCTTCTGTCCATTCGGAATCATCCATCTTATGAAGCATCACCGTAATCATCAATTCCATCGGGGGATTTTTTGCCATTCTCTTCTTCCATGCATAGATCACCGTACTTTCATTGGCTTCTGCATTCCGGTTTTCGTGAACCAAACACTCCAGTTTGTCCCATCCATTGTAGGTAATCAGTGCGACTTGCCTCCCAGGAATGGATGCAGTGATCACTTTCTTGTCGCCAACCTCAAACTGTTTGACAACCGCCTTTTCATCGTTTAAATGAGGCAACCCAAAATGGCCAAGGGTCAATTCATGTTCAAAAGCAAGGCGGGTACGGTCAACACGAATAACCCCTCCGGGAATCGTTATTTCAGCCAGATCAATGATATAACCAACACCATTGTTCGGAGGTTTGCGCATGATGGCCTGCCGGTACAGCACATCTTTCTCCACACCATTGTAAAGCATACTTTGTGACGTGGTATATGAACTGTTCTTTTCCGAATCGTTTTCAACAGCTTTACCTGTCAGGTAAAAATTGACATCATCGCCCCTCACATCCCTTGGATCCTGACTGCGGTAACTGTATTCCATAGACGTTCCACCTTGGGGGTTGTGATCTTCCCATGGGAAATGAGTATTGTAAACCAATTTGGAATAATTCGGATCGTCGTAATAGACCTTTCCGGGAATGATTTCAGAAGTGCCTGTTTTTCCATGATTGACAAGGACCAGTCCCGGGTTTTCCAAAATAATTTTATTTGAATTGTTTCCCAGCGTTTCCCACATCCCATCATTTTCTTTGGCTGTCCAGAATGGTGAATCATCTGGCAATGAAAGACATATAAAAGGGAGGAACATCAGGAACGGGCTACCAGCACAACTGTAATTCTGCACCATGTATTCCTTTTGTCCGTAGAAACCCAGACTTGGAATGTCGTTGTCAAAAAACTCTTCGCGTGTAACAAATTGGAGCAACGAACCCGAGCATAGCCGCCTTGCCCAGCCTGCATCCAGTAACGTATTGTTCTTCAGCATAAAAGCAACTGGATATGCTCCTGATACCCAAGTCCTGTAACAAATACTTCGCGACCACATGTTGATGTAACCATCACGGCCAAAGAAGCCTGGTAGCGATTCCATTAATTTCTGGGCCGACTTTTCAATGATTTCAGCGATTTCGGGATAATACTCATCTCCAAAAGTCCGGTTCCAAATGGTTGTATAGACAATAAACAGACTGATTGAGTAGTAGTTATAAGTTTGTTCGAGGTACCACCCATTGCCAGATTGGTAGGACACCACCCACAAAAGATGGCTTTTCAACAAATCGTCATCAATCTCGTAACCATATTTTTTAAGAAAAGAGAGCGTCACAACATTAAAAATCCGCCAGTTATTTTGCGTAGTCCGGTGATGCGCCCATTTAGAAATGGTGATAACCATCTCGTCCTTCTGCTTTTCGGTAAAGTGAGACCAAAGCGAATCCGGAAGGAGCAGCAAAGTCTTGAACAATCCCCCGAACTCGCAGGTAAACTGATAATTGGAATCGGGCAATTCTTCGGGAAGCGGAATAGAATTGGCATGTCCGGGAGTCAGGGCGTTGTAAATATGCAAACAATAATAGTCCCTCAGGTTGATGTTGTTGATTGTCGTTTCCGGATCGATATGGATCAGTGGACCCGCCAGGGTAAAAGTCCTTTCGAGAGCTTCAAAACCTGCCGACTTGTAACGCCAGTCGGGAGAGTTTGGTTGGGGATATGTTTTCCCGGGAACTGTTGGAAATGAGATCGGAGTTTCGATGGAATCGACATGCTTAAATGCCCTTTCCAATAAATATTTGGCCATTTCGATATAATGGTCTTTTGACATTCCCGTCATAGGGCTTAAATCAAAGTTGGGATTCTTAACTTCAAATGCGTTTTTCATGATTTTATTTTAATGCTTTTCTCAATTTCATTTTAATTCTACAAAGTTATAAAGTTACTATCAACCTTAAAACAGCCAAATGACTGATATTCGTAAAACCTGTTTCATCGGTTAACCAAATGCCATTTCCCATACAGGTAGTCTGGTAATCTTGCTGTTTAATCAGGCTTGCAATTGTTAATCGGTTTGGCGCAATAAGTGGCTTCCCAAACATGTTGACATTGGTTTAATATTCATTATCAATACTTTGAATATCCCTCTTTATTTTTGATGCGATTGGTTCGGGAAGATTTTTTAATCCGTTAAACTCGATATAGCCATTGGCAACACCTACACCGGTACCGCTTTTTCGGGCAAGATCCATCTGGGCGTCCCACATCTGGATAAAATGCCATGAACAAGGTATCCAGGGTTTCTTGCCAAGTGGGGCAAGATATCGGATCGGTTCTTTCCTGTAAAGGGGGTTTCCCAATAAATTGGGATAGGAGTGGTCGCCGGCTTCACCGTCAGCCCAGAACACCATACTGGCCATGCTGCAATCGCTGGTCAACAGTGCTTTATCTTTACCATAGGAGTGGATCAATTCGCGAAGCTCTTTCACAAAAGGGATGGAATGAGCCGATAACGGGCCTTTGCGGTCAGGATGTTCGTCATAACCCAAGCACAGGAAGGTTTCATCAAACGTGATGGCATCGGGATTTAAAATCTCCATAATGTATTCGGCCTGTTTCAGCAGATGGTCCCTCCACTCCTTTGATGCAAACGACATAAACCAGTTCAGGCCGGCAGTGTCGGAATTGCTCCAGGGATATTTAATGGGCTGACCCTGGGCATTCACAAGAATTGAATCTTTTAGCTTTCCAAACGACGGGGAAGCGTCATCAAAACAAAGGGTGTGCATATAAACTGCAGGATGGGTCCCTACTTTTCGGGTTGCCTCGATCCGAGCCTTCATTTTGGCGATCGACATTTCCACTGCACCCTGCTTATCGCCCTGCATCGCCAACCATTTTTCCCTATTAGGTTGAATGAAATCGCCAATGGAAGGGTAATAGCCATGCTGGGTAGCCATTCCAACATGATATTCTTTAAAATATTGCATATCAGATTCATAACCATCACCACGATGCCCTTTTTCTCCATTGGCAGAAGATAAAAAGTCGTAATAGTGAACTTTTACCTTGCGCAACCAGTCGGGTACCTGGGCTGAATCTTTATAGCCAAATTGCTGAAAAACATTCCAGGCGACTGAACTATCACCCTGATGGATAAGTAAAAAACACTTTAAGGTCTTTTCTTCGGAAGGATTCAGGACGATATGCCTCCCGGCTGTCCACAATGGATATTTTCGTTCATCCAACTTGAAGTTGAATTCACAAGGAAATTCGGCATCAGTAAACATAGATACGCACCACTGATTTCCAGGGTAATAGCTATCGACTACGGGTGCCAGCAAAAGGGCTTTTGTTTTTCGTTTTGATGGATTGGCCGCCATGGGTTCGAGGTAATTGCACTCAAAGCTCCCACTATCAACTTTATGGTCGCAGTCGGTGAAAAACTCCAGACTGCCAATCGCTGCGTGACGGTCATCCTTGAATAGCCCGGCGGCAGAAATTGGGATATATACTTGTTGCAGATCAAATTCATTGGAAGATTGCGCACCTGTATAAAAACTTGCATCCAGATTTACAATCTTATTGCTCAAATTTTTGACAGTTAGGGTAGCTTCCAGAAGGTCCTCTCCCTTACCAAATGAAGTTTTGTGCAATTGATGCGACAAAGTGGTTTCAATTTGTTCTCCCCTGACATTTTCCTGCCCGGGTCTTAAGTTAATCTCCTGATAACGGTTACCCTGGTTTACCAGGAAACAGTTTGCATTAAGAACTCCCGAAGTCGAATCGCGGACAAAAGGGTCTCCATCACAAATCACCTGGCCAAATAAGTTGGTATCCGAATTTTTCACCCATCGCAAATCGGACTTTGACGAACCAATACCGATTGCAAAATCAGGTAACAACCCCGTTCCCAGCAGACCAGTTCCTGCCAGGGCAATAAAACTACGACGTTCCATTTAAATATAATTATTTTAAAATCCTGTTAAACAGTTATTTATACAAATGGGGCAAAATTATAGATTTAACTGCACCGGTTTCATTGCAGGAGAGAGCCAATGAACAACGGTCAGTCCAATCAGGTAACCAAAAGCAGCAATCACAAATGGAAAAACATAGCCGTCAGTTCCTGCCTGATTGAGGGCATATCCGATCAGTAAAGAGGTAATCATGGATGCAACACCGCTAACAGTTGTAGCAAAACCAATTACAGAGCCAACAGCCGATTTTGGGAACAGGTCGGAGGCAACCGTGAAAATATTGGCCGACCAGGAATTGTGTGCAGCAGCAGCTATCGCGATCAAAGCAACACAACCATAAATCGAATCCCAGAAGGGGACGATCATTACAGGAAGCACCAGAATTGCAGTGATCAGCATGGTTGTTTTACGTGCAGCATTCAGCGACTTTCCCCTTTTGCGCAATCCAGCGAATAACGCACCTCCACCTACACCTCCACACCAACCGACGATATAAATAATTACCAGAGGCAAAGCTAATCCACTCAGGTTAACTCCAAATTTCGCATTGAGAAATTTCGCGCCCCAGAAAAGATAAAAATACCACACAGGGTCTGCGAACAATTTGCCAAGTGCAACCGCCCATGTTTGTTTGTAAAGCACCAACCGGCTCCAGGGAATCTTTACTTTTTCCTGTTTTGGAGAACCATCAAGGATGTAATCCCTTTCGCCCTGATTGACAAAGCGGCTCTCTTCAGGTGACCTGTAAACGATCAACCACATGATCAACCAGAGTACACTTAAAAATCCTGAAAACACAAATACAAACTTCCAAGAAAAAAAGAGCATCAGGATAACCGGGATGATCAGTGGCGCAAAGACCTGCCCCATATTGGAACCTCCATTAAACAATCCGGTCGCAATTGCCCTTTCCTTTGGGGGGAACCATTCGGCAACCGTTTTAATGCTTGCAGGAAAATTGGCCGCCTGACCAATACCCAAACCCATCCGGGCAAACGCAAACCCCATCCAGCTCCTGGCCAATGCGTGACCTGTACTGGCCAATCCCCAAAGAAATACTGCGAGGGCAAAACCCCATTTCGTTCCCAGCCTGTCAATCACATACCCCATAAAAAATGTACCCATTGCATAGGTGAGCTGGAAGGCAAAAACGATGTACCCGTACTCCTGCTCGTTCCAACCAAATTCCTTGCCAAGGGTAGGGGCAAGAATGCCAATCAGCACACGGTCGAAATAGACAATTGTTGTGGACAGAAAAAGCATTGCCACAATGACCCAGCGAAAGTTCGTCCTTGAAGAAACCATTATTTTAGGGTTACCTCCTGATATTTGTTCATCCAATCGATCACGTTTCTGTCGAGCCATTTTTCGCGGAAAGGACGGTTCAGCATGGCATTGGCGGCTGAATTGCCTGTGAACTTCATGGTACTCTTGTCCCAGTTCAATTCTACCCCTTGTTTGATGGCAATCAAACCCATGAGTGTCGTAAAATAGACATTATGGCCCACTTCGAGGGGCTCAAACGCTTTCTTCCCTGTTTCGATGGCATGTAGAAAATCTGCTTTGTCCGTCAGGGTATCCTTATAACTGATGTCATTCGTTCCGGGTTTGTAATTGAGAATTGATGGGTCACTAGTTTCCATCTTATCAGGATATGTAACCTTAATCCATCCCTTATCACCTTCAAATCTCACATAAGGCTGATCGATCACATAGTTCATGATCAAACCGTCAGCATACTTGTAATTAAGATTGAACGATTCAATGCTGTTCCACAGCCCTTTAGAGAAACTACCAGTTCCAGAAACACTTACAGGCAGTTCAACTTCTTTTTTCATCCCCCACAAGGCGATATCGCATAGGTGGGCACCCCAATTGGTTATCATGCCGTTGGTGTAATCCTCGTTGCGCAACCATCCCGGGCGGGTGTCGATCGTATGCGGATCGTGAACCCGGTTAACATTATAAGGGGCAGTAAATGCCGGCCCGAGCCACATATCGTAATTTAATTCTCTGGGAATTGCCATCTCAGGCTGAGGTCCTAAAGCACTACCAGACAATTCGGCAGGGACACCCACTTTTACGTTGACCAATTTCCCAATCACGCCATTGTGGACGATTTCTATGGTTCTCCAGAAGGGTTCAAGCGACCTGAACTCGCTGTCGAGACGGTTGGCAACACCCTTCATTTTCACAGCCTCAACCAAAGCCTTTGAATAGGAATAGCTAACTGAAAGTGCCTTTTCACAAGATACATGTTTGCCGGCAAGGGCAGCAGCAATACCAGCGAAAGAATGCCAATGATCAGGAGTTGAAACCATTACCGCATCAACATCCTTATTGGCAATCAGTTCACGATAATCGCCATAACTTTTCACTCCGGCGTATTTAAATCCTTTTTGAGCAGCATAACTGTCGTTGATCACTTTCTCCGCGTTCTGTATCCGCCAGGTATCCACATCGTTGATTGCAATGACCTGACAATTAGCCAATTTCAGAAAACCATTTTTGAGATTGACATTAACTGCCTGTCTGCCAACGCCAATCATGCCAACGGTGATCCTGCTATTGGGGGCATTTTTTCCAAAAACCGATGAAGGAACAATTGTTGGTAAAATCAATCCTGCCACTGCGGTCATCCCGCTCTGTTTGATAAACTCTTTTCGGTTCATAGTTCTTTGTTTTATAATGACTTTTGGTTAAAAATAAACTTCCCCTTTAAAAATGTATTGAAAAAGCTGCTGGCATCTTGCTACTGGCTGTTGGCTTGAACTGTTTCACAAGTTGTCTGTAAAAATCAACGAAAGTAAGCATATATTACTCTATTCTATAAAAAATTAGCAAGTTGCCAGTTGCTAATAGCCGGTTGCCTTTGATGCTCTGTACTAATTTATACGCGAAATTTTCTCAAACACATTTCCTAATATTTCCCAAATTTCTGAAGCGTTTCCCACATGGTCATGATATTTTGGGGCGGCACTTCGCTTTGGATATTGTGAACGGTGGCAAAGACAAATCCGCCACCCGGTGCCAATGCTTCAATATTCCTTTTTACATTATCCGATACTTCTGCTGGAGTTGAAGATGGCAGCACTTTCTGTGTATCGACACCGCCACCCCAGAATACAATGTCACGGCCAAAGTCACTCTTCAATTGAACAGGTTCCATTCCTGTTGCGGTGATGTGTACCGGGTTCAGGATATCTATTCCCATCTCAACAAAATCGGGAATGATCGGTCTTACATTTCCACACGAGTGGAACATCACCTTCGCATTTGGCGCACCTTTCCGCATGGCAGCTATTATCCTGGCTATATGTGGTTTATAGCACAACCGAAAATGATCAGGGTCTATCAGTTGCGAATCCTGTGTGCCATAATCGTCCCCTTCTGCAACAACATCAACAACATCGGCCAGTTCATTCAGAGCCATTTCCCAGAATTCAATCTTCAAGTCTGCAATTTTACCAACAAGCTGATCTGAAAATTCGGGGTACATAAAGGGATCCATCAGCGCGTTGGTCATTCCCCGCACCCGCTGTTGCATTTCAAAAACACCAGCACAAAGTCCTTTGATCATCACCAATTTACCCTGATCCCTGAACTGCAACGCTTTTTCGCGCAATCCGGCAATCCTACGTTTATCTGCAGCGAACGGCCAGTTAAACTGAACGATGTCATTTTCAGTAGGATCAGTGATCTGCTCCATCGGATTTTTCACCAATGAGAACCAATGACCATTGTTTTTGGGGAAATGGTGGGTGAAATTCCACTCATCATGGTATTCCCAATTTTCACCGGCATCGGTCAGTTTGTTGTAAACGTTCCAGTTGTGACTGGTCAGTGGCAACAATGCACGGGTATCCACTTTAAGGAGTTCGAGTACCGATTGTGAAGGGACTACGATCTGCTGAACAACATCTGCCCAAACAGGTTCTTCTGGCGGAAGGTTGAGATCCACCAGCAGCTTCTGATAGGCACCATTGGTAATCCCTGTCCAGGTTGAACCTGCAAGGTCGTAGGGAACCCGGTCAGGCTCCACATGATTTAAAGTTTTCAGTAATCGTTCGCGTGAATTCATGAGGCAAAGAATATTAATCAGAAAGTTTGGTGTAACACTTTAAATCAGGAGGTTGTTCGAAAAACCTATTAATGGTTTTTGAACCCCCTCCTGATTTAAACTAATTCAAAGTTGGATGGACAATCCTATGAACAAAAATAACAATTACCGTGGCAAAGCCACTATTATTTTAAGTTATTTGGCAGAATTTCTACAGTTATTTGGCTTCGATTTTTAATAGGATTAGGCTTCAGGTTTTCAAAGGTCTTCCATTTTTCTTTTTCAGGATAACCTAAGCGGATGGTGAAAATATCATTACTGAACACCTTTGGTGAAAATACATTTCCTTTGATACGGACAATGTATTCAGTTTCATGAGTAGTAAGGTTGATCACCTCAACAACGGGATTGGGTTCACCGGTAATTTTCAATGTAGGCAACCAGGCAACTGCTTCACGTCCATAATTATCAAATTGACTGATTGTTAGTGGCCATCCAGAGAATTGACCGTTTGCAGATGGCTTAGTAACATCAGCCAAAAATCGCCAGGCTTCCATTTGTATGGTTCTTTGGTCGGTGTCAAAAATAACCATTCCAAACCCGGAAGCTTTCACCTGTGCAAGGTCAAAACGGTTCTCCTGAATTTTGAAATTATCAGGATTCCCAATGGCATACACATAATTCAGATTACCAAAAGCATCCTGATAATCGCCCGTATTTGGAAGATTGTGCGAGGGTCGGTTTATAACCTGTATTCCAAGTTCGTCGGGCCGAAACCAGCGGGAATAGCCAACTGAAATTGCAGGTGTGACGTAACACCAACCGGCATCGCTATATTTATCCAAACCATACTGAACAATTGAAGGTACATGCTGATCGCCTGCAATCTGGAATACATAACCTTTCCGAATGATCTTTAAAGCCCTGTCCCTGCCTCTTTTTGGCCAGCCACCTGAATCCATATCGCCATACAGGTAGGCATTGAATTGTCCGTGATGGGTAGCTACATTGGCAAATAAGGTTTGTGAAAGAAGCACCTTCATATCAACATCGCGCCAGTCGTGTATCCATTTGTTCAGGAAATCTTCCTGCCGTTTTCCAAGAAATTCCAATCCGGATGGTTCAATGGAGGAGGGATCCTTTAATGGAGCTTTCACATGGTCTTTCCGGCCTTCCCAATTGGTAACCTGGTCAGGGCCAGACTTATAAATCCTATCTGAGACAATGGCAAAACTAACCCTTCCGTAGTTCAGGGTCGTGTACCATACGTTAATACCCTGTGCAATAGGTTCCGGATTGTAGGGATCGGGTAAATGTGCGCATTGGGTACGGTTTACAACATTCACCATCGACTTTGTTTGCGCAAATCCGCCATGATCATCTGAACCGATGCCATCCTGATCCATTACTCTTCCTTCTTCACCCCAAAGATTACCCTGAAAAACATCATGATCATCAGGTGTAACTATAGTCGGAACGCTGCGCATCAGATCGCCAAATGCCCATCCAAACATATAATATTTACCAAGATAATTCACAATTGCCGTTTGTTCAGGCGTACGCTTGATGGGATAGCCACCATTCCCCTCATAAATCTGATCACCCGAAAAATAGAGCAAGTCGGGATTCGAGATTTTCAGATTCTTTACAAGTGGTGAATAAGGAAATGCGGACCCAAATTGACAAGTCAAGGCACCAACTTTTAACGGTCGATCCAAAGGTTCCTTCGGGATGATCCCTGAATATTCTGCAAAAGCTTGTTCACCAAACGCATTGATATATTTGTAAATAACACGATAATCGCTTTTGGATTGAGTATCCCACTTTGACAATTTAAAGGTCGCACACATTGCATCCGGATCCAATTTGCTTTCAGAAACAGTTTGCCAGGTATTCTCTTTCTTCAATTGTAATTCCACCTTATCATTTTCTGTTTTTCCAATCGGAGGTAATTGAGCCGTGATTTTGAGCGTGTTTTTGCTTAGGGTAAACATGGTCCATAAAATTGGGCCAAACTTGTTTTCTGGATGGATTTCAAATTTTCCACCTTTCAGTGTCAGGTTGTCGAACCAAAAGGAAGGGCCGTTATTTCTTGATTTTGAATTTCGTATATTATTGATTAATTGAACGATACCATTAATGGGCTTTTCTGGTGTGTGCGATAATGTAACAACTAAAGCTCCCTTCCCATCGAAGAGGTTCATCTGAATAGGTGTTACTCCTGATTCCGGTTTTCCACTCAGTTCAATTCTGAACTTTGAGAAGTCGAAGTCCTTTGGCAAATCCGCAATCTGTTGCCCAAGGAAGGCATATCCTGCAGTATTTACCCCTATATTCAATCCTTTACCGAAATAGACTGCCGAACGGATATCCTTTTCCTCGGAAGCTTCAACTCCGATGGCCAATCCTGATGAGCCGTCAGTTTCACCTTTTTTGATCAGTCCCATTTCCACCGATATAAAAAAGGGAGTCACTTTCTCAGTCATTTGATAGGACAAAACAGAAAAAGTGGCATTCTGAATCAGACTATTACAATCTATCCGACCATTTTTTATTCCCCAATCCTCAAGCGGGACTGTCCAGAAATCCTCACCTGCCCAAATACGATCTGGTATTTTATTGAAATCCCATGTGACATTGGTTTTCGCTGGTTTACAAGATATTATACTGAAGAGTGCGATAGTTATCCATACCGCTGAAATTATTTTTTTCATTTTTGAAGCATTAGATTTGCGACTTTGGAACGAAGAAGAAACTCTCCATAAAACGGGATATCATAACTGTTCACTGTGGAACCTTCCAAAGATTGAAAGATTCCACAGTGATTATATAGCCATTAGGCATTAAAAAAAACTACCTTAAATTAGGATTAATATCCTGCTCAGACTGAGGGATTGGCCAGCGGTAATCATCGGGGGTCCTGAAATTGCGGGTAATCACAAACCAGCGATTGTTTGCATCTGTTGCTGTACCTTTTTTACGCATGTTTTTGGCTCCCGGGAATGGTGCCCCATAAAAATCGGCCTTTAAAATATCCTGAGCTGTACCCCATCGGAGCAGATCCCAATAGCGCAGGCCTTCCAACGCCAGTTCAACACGACGTTCGCGACGTAGTATCTCTCTCAACCTGGTTTGGTCGGTTTCTGTAACTCTTGGCATACCAACAGTTGCCCTTCCTCTTACTTTATTGATGGTTGCATCCAGCAAGGCCTGATCGATTGGCTGATTTGCTTCCAAAACCGCTTCAAGATAGCTTAACAAAACTTCGGCATAGCGTACCACATTGGTATTGGCACCATAAGACATCAGGGAACCTCCAAAAGACTCATCGAAAAACTTCCGTAAACCGAATCCAGTGTAAGTGGTTTGTTTACCTGCACCTAACTGATCGAGAGATTTTGTGGAGTCGGGATGACATACATATTTCTTCCCCTTAAAGGTCGTTTGATCCCACAAAAGGGTGTATCCCAATCGTGGATCTCTGTTCTTTCCTAGATCTTTGGGGTCGTATAATGCTGAACTGTAAGAAAATGGGGTACCATCCTTAAATTCATAAGCTTCAAAAAGACTTCCCAAAGGACAAACCAAATGCCATCCTGATACAACTGCCGGCCATGCATGCTGCGGGAGACCGCTTCCTGCCAAATTTTCAAGGTATTGGGTTGCAAAGATGTTCTCACTACTGAAATGATTCGATGGAAAGAAAATGGTTTGGTAATTTGGGTCGATAATATTGTCGCCAAGATCAATAATTTGTTTAAAAGCAGCCGCTGAATTTACATAGTCTTTGGCTCCCAGATAGGTACGTCCCAGAAATGCTAATGCTGCCTGTCTTGTCGCACGCCCCCTTTCGGTACTTTTGATGTCTTTATGCCTTGGCAACAGAGGTGCTATTTCTGTCAATTCTGCGACCACAAATTTAGTAATATCTGCTTTGCTAGTTTTTGTAACCAGGTTGGCTTCTTCCTTGGTTAATGATTTGGTTACCAATGGAACATCGTAGAAATACTGCGACATATAGAAATATTGAATAGCCCGTAAAAAGCGTGCTTCCGATTTTAACCGGTCAATCACTGCTTTTGTAGCTGGGATCTTGTCGATATTTTCAATAAAAACATTGCATTTTGCCACTTTACTGTACGAATTGACCCAGTAATTCTTGATTGAGGCATTTGATGTATTCAATGTTCCATCCGATAGTTTATGAAGTGTTGAATTCCCCGTTGTGGTAGCACGGCGATCGAAAGCATTATCTGAGGCAAATTCAAGATAGATCAGGCCGCTGTATGAACACCAGTCTGTTTCAAAACCTGTGGTGTTGTAGGGAATGTTATTTCTGTAGCAACCAGTCAATGCCAATAAAGCATTTGATTCACTGTTCCATACAATCTGATCGTTCAGACTTGTTAAGGGCATGGTTTCAAGTTCATTGGAACATGACATGAAAAGCAGTCCAGCCATTAATATCAATGAGTATATAGTAGTTTTCATCGTAATTAGAATTTAAGATTAATACCAAAAGTATAGGTAGCCAGAATTGGATAAAAATCGCCACTACTATTTATTTCAGGATCCCATCCCTTGCGGTAATGATCCCATGTTTTTGGGTTTTCGGCACTAGCATAGATCCTTAAACCTTCCACATGAAGTATCTTACATATCCCCGGCGTGAAGGTATAACCCAATTGGAGATTCTTGATTCTCAAATAAGAGGCATTCAGAACCCAATAATCCGAAAGTTGGCCATTTACCCCAGCAGCATTTCCAAGTATCTGTAAACGGGGATATTCCGGATATCTGGTCGGCGATGCCGGATTGAATCTGCCATTCCACATCCATTCCTGTACAGTCCCTAGGTTATAAAATGCATAACCCGCGTAACCGTCAATCATTCCACTTGCACCTGCAACACCCTGAAGCATTGCACTAAAGTCAATATTTTTATACTCAAATCCAAGATTTACAGAATAGTTATATTTTGGTATCTGACTACCTAAAACTTTGCGGTCATTACTTAAATCAACCTTCCCATCTCCACTTAAATCGACATATCTGAAATCACCGGGGCGGGCACTGGCCTTTGGATTGATACTTGTCTGATCGTTTTTCAGGTACCATGCATCGATATCAGCCTGATCAAGAAATACACCATCGGTAGTTAATCCATAATAGAGTTGCATCGGATTGCCAATAAATAAATCGGTTCCATTACCGATCAGTCCATTTGGTTGGGTTACATTTCCAACACCCAAGTCGAGTACTTCATTCTTTATCAATGTAAAATTCGCATTGATATGGTATTTGAAATCACCTATCTGGTTTTGATGACCCAATTCTATTTCCCAACCTGAATTTTTCAGCGAACCGGTGTTCATTTCTGATAAAGTCATCCCTAAAACAGTTGAGACACTTGATGTTGGTTTATAAAGAATATCGGTGGTTTTACGGTAAAAATAGGAAAGATTAAAATTCAATTTCCCATTGAATAATGAAGATTCAAATCCACCGTCCGAAGTTTGTGTACTTTCCCATTTTAGGTTAGGATCGGTTAATGTTGTTAGAGCTGCTCCCTGCGTGAAAACACCTCCAAATACATAATCCCGGCCCAACTGATAGGACGATTGCCATGGATAATTTCCAATATTCTGATTTCCAAGTTTCCCCCAGGATGCTTTCAATTTCAGGTTGTTGATCCATGAAAAATTGTCTTTAATAAATTTCTCTTCCGAAATACGCCAACCGGCTGCTAAAGAAGGGAATATACCATATTTCTGTGTTGTAGGAAATCTGGAGGAACCATCGTTTCGAACTGTAGTTTCGAACAAATATCTTTCGTTGAAATTGTACCTGATTCTGCCAAATAGAGATTGGATGGCCCATTGATATCCTCCTCCTGTTGCTTGCTGATTGTCGGGTGCACCTGCATCAAGAAAGGGTAGTTCGTTACCAGGAAACTTATCGCGAAACCCTGTAAGGTTACGGTATCCCTGTTTTTCAAAGGAATATCCCAACAGAAAACTTAATGCATGACCTTTGAAGTTTTTATTATAATCGGCCGTTGCCTGAAATGTTTGGTAATTCGTCCTTTCGGCAGAATGACTGAGACTTGAAGGTGTCATGGTCACATTATCATTCAACCGCATTGTTGAGCGGTATAACTTCGATTCATTGTACATGAAATTATAACCGGCAATTGCAGACAGTACAAGATCAGGGATTGGTTTATACTCCACATTCACATTTCCGTTAAATTTCCATGATGGGCTTTCATAAAACGATGGACTTTTTATCCATGCTACAGGTGTACCACCTGATTCAGGACCTATCCCATAATCTCCGTTAGGGAGAATGGTACTATACACCGATGGATAGCGAACGGAATTTCTTATAATGCCATCAGACATCCGGAAAACATCTTTACCCCCTGGTACGGCAGGCTCCTTAACCGCTGATGAAAATCCGGAAAGCCGGGTTGTTACCTTTAGTTTTGGTGTTAGTGAGCTGATCATATTCAACCTTGCACTGTATCGGCTAAAGTTGTTTTTCTCGACAACTCCGTCCTGACTAAGATATCCAACTGCCAAATAATACTTATTGATATCAGTTCCTCCGGTTAGGGTAAGGTCATGACCAGTCTGAAATCCTTTTTGATTGAATATTTCCTTCAACATATTTGAATTTGGAAAATTCACAGGATCACTGCCATTTTTAAACTTGTCAATATCATCGGTCGAATACCTTTGTGTGGCTGATGCCTCATTATAAGCCAAAGCATAATCCCACGAATTGAGCAATTCAGGTAAGGCTGTAGGCGTGACAAAACCTCCATAGGCGTTATAGTTGACTTTAACTTTGGTTGTCTTACCCGCTTTTGTCGTAATCAGAATGACACCATTGGCAGATCTTGCCCCATA
>JBAXWR010000061.1:0-32154 GCA_037128295.1 Mariniphaga sp. | reverse complement strand
CGCGATGGCTGCAACATCATTCAGCGTCATGCCGAAATGGTGAAATTGCAGTGCGGGTGTGCGTTCACTGAAATGGTTCCCGAGAACAAATATGCCCAGATACCGGAAGTTGAAGGTTGGCCAGCCAAGGAGATCAGTTTTAAGAACCTTGCAGGCATCATTCAGGCCCGATTGGAGGAGATCATGGAAGGTGTTAATTATCAGATTGATTCGACGGGTTTGGCAAATAGGATCGGGGCAGGTATTGTTCTATCCGGAGGAGGCTCAAATTTGCGCGGGATTGACAAATTGGTAAGTTTTCTTACAGGTTTCGATGTACGTTTCGGAAAACCCGTTGTGGCGATTGAGGAACAACTGTTCCCTCATACTTTAGGTGTAGGTTCAGCCAATGTTTTGGGCCTGCTGATCAATGGATTGGTTCAATCAAAACGGAATAATTTCCCTGCCGGAATGGTTGTTTCTGATGCACCGGTAGAGGTGAAAGAGCCTCAGCCGACCAAACAGCAAAGATCGGGGTTGAAATCGATGGTTTCTGATCTTTTTGGAAAAGCTAAGGAGGGTCTCAACGGATTGATCACCGATGATGACCAGGAAATAAATTAACATCAATCAGTTTATCACATGGAAAATTTACCAGACGATTTATTGACCTTCGGGTTTCAGCACGATTACCAATCAATTATCAAAGTGATTGGGGTTGGTGGTGGTGGTGGAAACGCTGTTAACCACATGTTCCGACAGGGAATAGCCGGTGTTGATTTTCTCGTGTGCAATACTGATGCTCAGGCTCTTGAGGATAGTCCAGTACCTGTAAAAGTTCAGCTTGGCGTATCATTGACAGAAGGTCGGGGTGCAGGGAATAAACCCAAACGCGGCGAACAGGCTGCCATTGAAAACCTTTCTGAAGTAAGGGCAGTTCTGGAAACAGGCACAAAAATGGTGTTCATCACTGCCGGGATGGGAGGCGGTACCGGTACGGGTGCAGCACCCGTCATTGCACAGTTGGCTCGCGAGATGGACATTCTCACCATCGCGGTCGTTACTTTGCCTTCGGTCAAAGAGGGGCGGCTTCGCTATGAACAAGCTATCGAAGGGATTAAAAAACTCCAGCGATTTGTTGACAGTTTATTGGTAATCAGTAACGAAAATCTTCATAAAGTTTATGGCGATTTGCCGGCACGCGAAGCGTTTGCCCAGGCCGACAATATTGTTTCCACTGCAGTAAAAGGTTGTGCCGAAATCATAACCCTTCATGGAAACATCAACATCGACTTTGCCGATGTAAATACTGTCTTGAGGGAGAGTGGTGTTTTCATTATGGGAACAGGCTTTGCAGAAGGGCCAAACCGGGCGATGAAAGCTGCTGAAGAGGCACTGAAATCACCTTTGCTCGATAGCAATGACATATTCGGCACCGAGAATATTTTATTGAATATCACTTCAGGCGACGACGAAGTGCGCATGGGCGAAATTGGTGACATCATTGATTTTCTTCAGCAGGCTGCCGGCGACAGTGCCAATATCATCTGGGGTAACGGTTACGACTCCAAGCTTGGGAACAAGATCAGTGTGACTGTGATTGCCACCGGGTTTAAGATCAATCCCAACAGAATACTTCGTCCCGAACCTGTAAAAGAGACTGTGAAAATCCCTGCTGAGTCTCCTCAATATCAAAAAGTTGATTTAGGGCCGCAGGTTGCACGGGAGCCCGTCGTCTTACTGGATGGGCCTAAGAATCAATTCGACAGTAACAATCATGAGCCTTTTACTGTGCGTAATGAAATTGAAAAACACGAAACTAAGGAGCCGAAACGTACAGTCGTTCCGGAAAAAAACAGAGAAAAACCCAAGGCATCTGATAGCTCAGAGCCGATTGGTAATTGGTTTACCAGGCAATTTGGTGGATTATTTAGCGATGACGATGCAGAGATTAAAAAATAAGGTCTCAAGTCGGTTAACAAATGGAGGATGAAAAAATGAGTGATTTAATTGAATTCGATCTGCCTTCAGGAGGCGATAAAATAATTAAGGTGATCGGCGTAGGGGGCGGCGGAGGTAATGCTGTGAACCACATGTACCGGTTAGGCATTAAGGATGTTGACTTTGCAGTTTGCAATACAGATATTCAGGCACTGATGAACAGTCCTGTACCTTTTAAAGTGCAGCTTGGATCGGAACTTACCGAAGGGCGTGGGGCAGGAAACAAACCCAACGTAGGCAGAGATTCGGCTCTTGAAAACATTGAAGATATTGAACGGCTCCTTACCGGTAAAACCAAAATGGTTTTTATCACTGCAGGAATGGGAGGTGGTACAGGTACAGGTGCAGCCCCTATTATTGCCCAGGCAGCCAGGGACCGAAAAATCCTCACGATTGGAATTGTATCTATCCCTTTCAGGAACGAAGGACGCCTTCGGATACAGCAAGCCATCGAGGGGATCAGGGAAATGGAAAACCATGTTGATGCTTTGCTCGTTATCAATAACGAACACATCAGAGAAATTTACGGGGATTTCCCGATTTCAAAAGCATTTTCAAAAGCTGACGATGTATTGGCTATTGCTGCCAAGGGAATTGCTGAAATCATCACCAGTTCTGGCTTTATCAACGTTGACTTTGAGGATGTCAGGACAGTAATGCAAAATTCCGGTGTCGCCATAATGGGGTCTTATAAGGCATCCGGAGAAAACAGGGCAAGAAAAGCAGTCGAAGGAGCTTTGAATTCTCCTTTGCTGAACAACAACGATATTCGCGGCACAAAAAATATACTCGTGAACATCACTTCTGGCGAGACCAATGAAGTGACAATGGATGAGATGAACATGATCAATGAATTTGTTCAGGAAAAAGCGGGAAACAATGCAGACCTGATCTATGGTGTGGCTGTCGATCCCGAATTGGGTGATGGTATCAGCGTAACGGTAATTGCTACTGGCTTCAAAACCAGCTCGATACCTGAAATGACAGGAGGAACGCAACCTCAAAAAGAAAGAGTACCTTTACTCGACGATAAAAATACTTTTCCTTCCGGCTTCTTTGGTCATGAACCAGAGATCAAAGGACAAAAACAGCCTGTTTATACCGAGCAGCCTGTCGATCGGAAGGATGAAATTATCAGACAGATGTATCCGACGGTGAAAATTGAACCTTTCAGTGATGGGTTACCCGAAACAGCAAGACGGGTGATGCAGGTCGATTTTTCACAGCAATCGGACGATTATATCGAAGAGCTTTCGAAAATTCCTGCTTTTGAACGCAGAAAAGCAAAAGACTCCAATAATCCGCTTGGTAGTGGCCGTGAGGTTTCAAGGTTGACAATGTCAATTAACCAAGGTGAAGTGCAGATCAGAAAAAATAATCCCTACATTCACGATAAACCGGATTGATCGCCGACCACCAGCTTAAGCTGGAGGGAATTCAATGGCATGGAGCATGGGGATTAGGGTATGTAGATAGAAGAACGAAAAAGGGAGACAGGAGAACGGAAAATGGAGACGGGAGAAGGGAAAACGGTGAATTGAAACTGGAGAAGGGAAAAGGGTGAAAGGAAAATAAGATTTGGAATCAGCTACAAGTTTAAAGCACTTGCAGTTAAGCCAGTTGCCAGCCGCCAGTTGCAAAAGAATTTTATTAACAACATATAATTCAATAAATTATGAATATTTTCGATCAAATCAGCGACGACATTCGGTTAGCGATGCTCGCACGCGACAAGGAAAGACTTGAAGCCTTGCGCAACGCAAAAAAAGTGCTGCTCGAAGCAAAGACATCCAAAAATGGGAACGAAGAATTGAGCGACGATTTAGCGATCAAAGCGTTGGCAAAGTTGGCCAAGCAGGGGCGCGATTCGGCAGAAATTTACAAACAGCAAAACCGTCTCGATCTTTACGAACCCGAAATGGCACAGGTGAAAGTTCTCGAAAGCTACCTTCCCCAGCAAATGGGCGACGAAGAGTTGACAGAAGTCATCAAAGCCATCATCGAAAAGACAGGTGCTACTTCATTAAAAGAGATGGGAAAAGTGATCGGTTTGGCATCCAAGGAATTGGCTGGAAAAGCCGATGGTAAATTGATTTCGGAAAAAGTTAAAAATTTGCTTACATAGACAATATTTATCTCACACGGTTTAAAGCTATCACAACAGCAATTAAACGCACCTTTTGTCCCGTTTTTACGGGATGAAAGGTGCAAATTTTTTGTACCAATGGTTGTTAACCCACGGATCTGATTGGTCGTTTTACATTCTTTGCAACAAAATTGTTAAAACAACCCTCGACACCCTGTTTTTCAGGGATTTTTTTTACATTGCAGCCAAATTTATTTTTGTTGGTTTAAACAAGTTTCAAAGTGAAAAAAGTATCAATACAAGGGATAAAAGGATCGTTCCACGAAGACGCGGCAAGGCAATATTTCGACGAGGAAATTGAGATCGTCGAGTGCAAATCTTTTCGGGGCGTTTGCGAACAAATAGATACAGATAAGGTCGATTATGCAGTTATGGCAATCGAAAACTCAATTGCCGGCAGCATTCTCGGTAATTACCTATTAATCAGAGAGTTTCACCTCAAGATTATTGGAGAGGTTTATATTCATGTAAAAATGAACCTTATGACACTTCCCGGTGTTTTAAGGGAGGATATAAAAACCATCTATTCTCACCCGATGTCGTTCAAACAGTGTTCTGCTTTCATTGATTCTCATTTTCCGGAAGTTCATAAAATTGAAAACCAGGATACTGCAACATCCGGTAAATTGATACGCGATCAGGAACTGCGCGATGCCGCTGCAATCGGGAATTCCCGAACCGCACAACTTTATGGCCTCGAAATCCATGATTCAGGGATTGAAACCGACAAAAGAAATTACACAAGGTTTCTGATTTTATCCAAACGTTCTGTACCCAATGAATTGAGTAACAAAGCATCGCTGAGTTTTAAGGTTGGACATTTTTATGGTGCACTCGCTCAGGTACTGAATACCTTTGCCTATTACAAGATCAACCTGACAAAAATTCAATCGGTTCCGGTTATCGCCAGGCCCGATGAATATTCTATCCACGTTGATGTTGAATGGAATTCAATCGAAAATTATGAGAAGGCTATTCACCAAGTACTGAAGGATGTTTCGAGTCTGGCAATACTGGGGGAATATGTCAGGGGGGAAGCTGCAATACATAATCAATAAATAATTATATATGAGTAACTTAGCTATTTTCTTCGGACCCGAGAACGGAGCAGTTCACCGGGTTGCCAAATCTTTGGCTTCTAAAATGGAAAGCCAAAATCCGGAATTGATCCATGTAAATGATGCTTCAGCTGATGACCTGGCCCGTTTTGATACAATTATCTTTGGGATTTCGACAATTGGCCGTGATACCTGGGACCAGAAATTTGGGAATGTTGACTGGGCCAAATTTATGCCTACGGTCTCTGCATTTGACTTTACAGGTAAGAAAGTGGCCATTTTTGGACTGGGCGATCACATCACGTACGCTTATCATTTTGTAAATTCGATGGGAATTCTGGCCAGGGTGGTAATCAAAAACGGGGGACAGCTTGTGGGTAAGGTAAGTCCGGAGGGTTACGATTTTCAGGATTCGGAAGCACTTGAAGGGGGCATGTTCCTTGGTTTGCCAATTGATGAGGATTTTGAGGATGATAAGACTGATTCACGTTTGGATGGCTGGGTGGCCCAATTAAATAAAGAGCTTTGAATCAAATCAATAATTCTAACACTCCAATAAACAGCGGGATTGTCGAACGCGAAATAAATGCGCTCGAAGTGGCTGATATTGGGAATGCCTCCATCAGGGAGATTGTCCAACTGGTAAGCAGCATTGAGGCGGCTACCGGCGAGCGTTACATCCGTATGGAGATGGGCGTTCCGGGCCTTCCGCCTGCAAAAATCGGTGTGGAAGCGGAAATCGCCGCCTTGCGCAATAATGTGGCTGCAGCTTATCCACGTATAGATGGGATCCAACCCCTTAAAGATGAGACTGCCCGTTTTGTAAAACTTTTCATGGGCATAGATGTCAAACCGGAGGGTTGTATTCCAACAGTTGGTTCAATGGAAGGTAGTTACGCTTCGTTTCTGGTTTGTGGAAGTTGCCGAAAGGAGCGCGACAAGGCACTGTTTATCGATCCGGGATTTCCGGTCCAGAAACAGCAGATGCTCGTCATGAATCAGAAATACGAGACTTTTGATGTTTTTGATTTTCGTGGTGAAAAACTCAGGGCCAAACTCGAATCCTACCTTGCAAAAGGGAACATCAATTGCATTATTTATTCAAACCCCAATAATCCTTCCTGGATCTGTTTGAACGATGAAGAACTAAAAATCATCGGAGAACTTGCGAATCAATACGATGTAGTTGTTATTGAGGATCTTGCCTATTTTGGGATGGATTTCAGGAGTGATTTTTCCATTCCGGGAATCCCACCCTATCAGGCAACCGTAGCCAGATATACCGGGAATTATGTCCTGATGATCTCAAGCTCCAAGGTTTTCTCTTATGCCGGCCAACGCATTGGGATGCTTGTGATTTCAGATACTTTGTACCATCGTCATTTCCCAAACCTTGATGAGCGGCTAAAAGTTCATGGTTTTGGTAATGCAATCGTTCACAGGGCTTTATATTCGATGACTTCTGGAACGTCACATTCGGCACAGTTTGCGCTCGCAGCAATGTTCAAAGCTGCAAACGATGGTTCCTTTAACTTTGTGGAAGAGGTGAAAGAGTATGGCGAAAAGGCAAAGATCATGAAGAAACTATTTACCGACAATGGTTTCTCGATAGTTTATGATAACGATCTTGGTCTTCCGGTGGGTGACGGATTCTATTTTACAATTGCTTATCCTGGAATGACAGGCGGCGAGTTGTTGCATAAACTGCTGTATTATGGGGTCAGCGCCATTTCGTTGGGCAATACCGGGAGTACAAAGGAAGGGTTAAGGGCTTGTGTGTCGCATGTAAAACGCGATCAGTTTGAGAATCTGGAAATTAGGCTGAAACAGTTTAATGCGGATTATCATGTTTAAAATGTTCCGATAAGGTTACTTTTGCGGCCATTTTAAAGCAATCAAACAATTTTAGAAACCAAATAAATTAGAAATCAATATGGCAAAAGTGAGGGGAGCAGTAGTTGTGGACAACGAAGTTTGCAAGGGTTGTAACCTTTGTGTGGTTGCCTGTCCATCACGGACCTTGGCACTAAACCGCGATGTAAACAGCAAAGGGTATCACTATTCCTACATGGAAAATCCTGATAACTGTAATGGTTGTACAAATTGTTCCGCAGTTTGCCCCGATAGTTGTATTACTGTTTACCGGGTAAAGGTTGAATAATGATTAATACTATAAAATCCTGAATATGGGTGAATTAAGATTAATGAAAGGGAATGAGGTCATTGCCGAAGCGGCCATCCGCTGTGGTTGCGATGCCTATTTCGGTTACCCGATCACGCCTCAGAGCGAGGTGATGGAGACCTTAATGGCACTGCGTCCGTGGGAAGGTTCCGGAATGGTCGTTTTGCAGGCAGAGAGCGAAATTGCCTCAATTCATATGGTTTATGGTGCAGCCGGTTCTGGCAAGAGGGTGATGACCTCATCATCAAGTCCGGGGATTAGTCTGATGTCTGAGGGAATTTCCTACATGGCCGGTGCCGAATTGCCTTGCGTGATCGTCAATGTTCAGCGTGGCGGTCCCGGGCTTGGAACGATACAGCCTTCACAAGCCGATTATAACCAGGCAACCAAGGGTGGTGGCCATGGAGATTATTCATTGCTCGTATTGGCTCCCGCTTCGGTTCAGGAGATGCACGACTTCGTTGTGCTCGGATTTGAACTTGCTTTTAAATACCGTAATCCGGTGTTGATCCTTGCCGACGGCGTCGTAGGTCAGATGATGGAGAAGGTCGAACTGATCGATCAGCGCCCGCGATGGACCAATGAGCAGATTGCCGAAATCTCTGGTGGTTGGGCTGCCACAGGAAAAACATCTGACCGTAAAAAGCATGTAATCACGTCTTTGGAAATGGATTCCTCTATTATGGAAGCCAATAACCTGAGGCTTCAGGCTAAATATGCACAAATGAGGGAAGAAGATGTTCGTTATGAGACTATTGAATGTGAGGATGCCGAATACATCATCGTAGCCTTTGGGTCTGCTGCCCGTATTTGTCAGAAAACGGTGCAGTTAGCCCGAAATAAGGGGGTAAAGGTGGGTTTGATACGACCAATTACATTGCTTCCTTTCCCGGAAAAAATTATTGCGGAGTACGCCACAAAAGTTAAAGGATTCCTAAGTGTTGAATTTAATGCCGGACAAATGGTCAACGATATCCGTCTGGCTGTCAATGGCAAAACAAAGGTCGAATATTTTGGACGTATGGGAGGAATTATTCCAAACCCCAATGAAGTCGAAACTGCACTTGTACAAAAATTGATAGGAGGATAATTATGCCTGAACTAAGTCAAAAAATCAGAGAAATTATTAAGCCGGAAAATATTGTTTATGCGAAATCGCCGCTCATGAACGACGATCTGATGCATTACTGTCCGGGTTGCAGTCATGGTGTTGTCCACCGTTTGATTGGCGAAGTGATTGAAGAGATGGGGATTCAGGATCAGACGATCGGTGTTTCACCTGTTGGATGTGCCGTTTTCGCCTATAAATACATCGACATTGACTGGCATGAGGCGGCACACGGACGCGCACCCGCAGTGGCCACAGGTATCAAAAGGGTAATGCCCGAAAAATATGTGTTTAGCTATCAGGGCGATGGCGATCTGGCTGCCATTGGGACTGCCGAGACTTTTCATGCGGTGAACCGAGGTGAGAACATCGTGATGATCTTTATCAACAATGCGATTTATGGAATGACAGGGGGCCAGATGGCACCTACAACTTTGGTTGGACAGGTCACTTCCACGACCCCATATGGCAGGAACGTTGACCTGAATGGTTATCCGTTGAGAATAACAGAATTGTTGGCGCAATTGCCCGGTGCAGCTTACGTCACGCGCCAGAGTGTCCAGAATGCTTCGGCAGTTCGTAAGACGAAAAAAGCAATCCGCAAAGCCTTTGAAATTCAGGCTATGAAAAAAGGGACTGCATTTGTTGAGGTTGTATCAACCTGTAGTTCAGGTTGGAAGCTTAGTCCTGTTGACTCCAATAAATGGATGGAGGAAAATATGTTCCCTCAATATCCTCTTGGCGACATCAAAGACAGTGCCCGTGCCGATGCAAACGATTTCCGTATCAAAGGTTAATTCTATCCGAAAAAACAAAAAAAATGACTGAAGAAATCATAATCGCCGGATTCGGCGGGCAAGGTGTCCTATCGATGGGAAAAATCCTTGCGTACTCAGGTGTGATGCAGGATCAGGAAGTTTCCTGGTTTCCTTCATACGGCCCTGAAATGAGGGGTGGTACTGCCAATGTAACTGTCATCCTGAGCGATGAAAGAATCAGCTCACCGATCCTCAACGAATTTGATACTGCCATCATCCTCAACCAGCAATCGATGACCAAATTCGAATCGCGTGTAAAACCAGGTGGCACCCTGATTTATGACCCGAACGGGATCATTAAGCACCCATCCCGCCAGGACATCAACATCCTGAGGGTAGAAGGTTCACGTTTAGCAATCGAAATGGGCAATCCCCTAACATTCAATATGATAGTTTTAGGAGCCTTTTTAAAGGCAAAGCCGGTAATCAAGTTGGAGAATGTGAAAAAAGGACTCGAAAAATCGTTGCCCGAACGCCATCACAAGTTGATCCCGCTGAACCTGGCTGCTATCCAGAAAGGGCAGGAAAATCTGGAGATAGTTCATTCGGTTTAGAATCTTTTAACAGAATCAAGTCCAAAATTATCCACGATTGAAACTTCCATAAAGAAACATTAACATTCTGACAGTGAAGTGCAGAAAATCGTTAAAAACGATAAACCATTAACCCCTCGTTACAAACGAGGGGGATTGAGTCAAAATCGTTATAAACGACAAACCATCAACCCCTCGTTACAAACGAGGGGGATGGATCAAACTTTAGGATGTAGTGCCCGGTGACTAAGATTGCTGACCCTTATTTTATGCCACAACTCAATAGTCACCCGGACACTAAAACAAACAAATTCAGCTATGAAATTTGAAAGGACCTTGTTTAAGATCTCGATAAAAGAGACTGTCTTACTGGCGATATTTTATATTGTCGTATTGAATTTTTTTGTTCTTGTAATTTCAATGATAGCGGGAAGGCCTTTTATCACCTTCGTTCAAAAATCGTGGATAATGTTGGTTATTTATCCATTGCTACTTCCCATCCTTCAGACCTCAATCGACAGAAACGGCGTTTTAAAGTTTGACGGGCTGAATGACTTACCGGAAGCTTTGAAAAAGATCGATTTCCTGCTTAAGAAAAAAGGTTATACAGTTGTAAATCAAAATACTAGGGAAATTAATTATGTCAAAAAAGCAAAGTTTGACCAATTTTTCAATTTTATCCTGAAAAATGATGTCCAGGTAACGAGTGCCGAAAATGAAGTAAAGGTTTTTGGCAAACGGCAAATCCTTATGGCGATAGAGTATAAGCTAAAGTATTAATAAACAATAAACCCAATTTTTGATATTATTGACGTTTAGGATTTTTGGTCAATCCGATCAGCCTGTCGAACTGAGACAACAACAACATTACAAACAATACCTGTACAATCAGCAACAATCTTTGTGAGGGTATTCCGAAAATGGTTTTGTTCATTTCTGCAACCAGGATATTCAGAACCAATCCGAATATTGTTCCGATGGTAAAGAAAAACCACGAAAGTTTGATATCCTTTAAAAAGGAACTGGATGTTTTAGCCTCTTTATAAACCTGTTGCATCAGCCTCTCTTCAAAATCATCAAAAGGCATTTTCCTTTCTGATTTTTCCATCAGCTCGCGAACAAATTTGTCTTTATGATCTAAATTCATGATTTACTGACTATTAATTCATTTTCCATCATCTCATTCACAACAACCAATAAATGCTTCCGGGCACGGTGCAAAATTACCTTCACATTCGATTCGGACCATCCCGTAAGGTTGATCATCTCATCTAATGAACTTTCCTCCAGATAAAACAATTGCAGGGAGAGGCTTTCTTTGGCAGGAATTTTCTTCAAAGATTCGGTCACTAGGTATTTCTGCTCTTCAACGGTCAACCCTCTGAATGGTTCTTCAAAATCCTCAACTTCTGGCAGGTTCTGATTCGTGGGAAGTATGATCGCCCTCTTTTTTTTCTCCAAACTTTTGAACGCTTCATTGATCAGGATCCGGTAAAACCATGTTTTGAAAAAAGACTTGTCTTTTAGTGACGCAAGGTTTTTGAAAGCTTTAATAAAAGCTTCCTGTACCACCTCCTCGGCATCGAACTCGTTTTTAACTACAGAAACTGCCACAGAAAACGCCAGATCCTTGTATTTCCGGATAAGGTACCTGAAGTCTTCTGTGTTGCCATTCAAAACATTCTGGATGTAAACCGAATCCATTTGGATTATATTTCTTTCGGTTTCTCAATAAAATAGGCGATGATAATTCCCATACCACCAAAAAACAACAAAAATCCAATAAGTATAGGTTCTGCTATTTCTGCAGGTATTCTGGAATAATAGGTAATAAACATCGCAAGAAAGAACCCAAGGCCCACTCCGGTGACCATCATTCCAATTTTAAACCAGGGAAAGCTAAACTTTGTCTTACGTACCCTGAAAATTTCAGTCACATCGACATTTTTCTCAATCAAGGCCATTCTTTCACTGTGCCTGGCCTGCAAATAATAATACCATCCGAAAAAGATACTGGCGAAGAAACCGAGCCAGATAAACATAATTGATAACTCTTCCATAATATTGCGTTTTAAAGTTTCCATTTAGATACCGGTCTTCCCGAAAGGTTACAGTAGCACCAAATTTATTCTGAACGTATCCCCCTTAGAAAAAGGGGGGCAGGGGGGATTTTATCTAATTGATTGAATATCAAATACATGAAAGACGCAACAGGTGTTTTAGAGTAGCCTATAGCTTATCCTCATCTTCCTCCAAATCGACCAGTTGTGCCAATACTATCGAATTTTTGTTCTTTTTCAGGATGGTAAACTCGTAATTGTCGAAAGTAATTTTCTCGTTGATGTTGGGTATTTTTCCAAATTGAAGAATCAGGTAGCCGGCCAAAGTTTCGTACTCTTCATTCAGTGTAAGCGGATGTGGGAGCAATTCGTTGATATCGTCAAGCGAGGCGGAAGCAAGAACGGAATAACTCTTTTCACCACGTTTTTCTACAAAAGGGACTTCGTTGTCATATTCATCCTGAATCTCGCCAACCAGTTCTTCGAGAATATCTTCCATCGTTACGATACCCTGAGTACCGCCATATTCATTCACCACGACGGCAATTTGCTGGTGTTTCGACTGGAACTCTTTGAGTAATTGGGCAATACGCTTTGTTTCAGGGACAACCAGCACCGACCGCATGATTGCTGAAATCTTGATCGGTTCATTTTTCCGGAGGTTGATCAGGAAATCCTTCAAGTAAACCACTCCTACAATATTGTCCAATGAATCGGCATAGCAAGGGATCCTTGAGTAATTTTCCTCGATCAGGCTTTCGATCATACTCTCGTGAAAATCGTTGATATCAATCGATACCACCTGTGTCCTTGGGATCATGATTTGCTTGGCAGTTCTTTCCGAAAAATCGAAGGCATTCTTAATAATATCATAATCAGCCTGTTCAATTTCGCCACTCTCTTTACCCTGTCGGACAAGGTATTTCAATTCATCACTGCTGTGAACCTCCTGACCCTGAACGTTCGAAATGCCAATTGCCTTTAGTAAAAGGTTAGCCGTTCCATTCAGCATCCAGATAAACGGCCTGAAAACATAAAAGAAAAATTGCAAGGGGAGCGCAATAATCAATACAGTGCGCTGGGAACGCTGAATGGCAATCGACTTTGGGGCAAGCTCCCCAAAGACAATGTGAAGTATTGTGATTGTGATAAATGCAAGCGGCAATGCAATGTCGTGAGCCAATTCGGGGCTAACCCCAAGGTTGGTCAATGCGGCAATATTCAATATGATTTTAGAAACGACCGGTTCGCCAATCCAACCAAGACCTAAACTTGCCAACGTGATACCCAATTGAGTGGCAGCAAGATAGCCATCAAGTCGTGAAATAATGTGTTTGGCAACAATGGCAACCCGATTGCCATCCTGAACCTTTAATTCAAGCTGCGACGACCTCACTTTGACAATAGCAAATTCGGCGGCAACAAAAAAAGCATTGAAAAAAACGAGCAAAAAAGTAATTAATATATCTACCAACATTTGGGCAATGTTAAACTAAACCGCAAATATATAAATTTGAAAATGTAAATCCCAATTTATTAAGACTTTCGGTTAACTTCCATATCGCCCAAATGGAGATCGAGTGCCTTAACGGAGATCTGAATTTCGTGAATTGAAACCCCAAGGGAGGCAATTAATAATACAAGAGCCGTACCAAACATCCAGATAGCAGGCACGTGGCTCCCAATAAAAATCAAAAACATTGTGAAAACGCAAAGGAACAGACTGGAGACACCGAGGATCTGCATATACTTCGTGAGGTAGAGCCGTCTTCTGAGGTTGGCAATCTGTCCGAGCAAAACCGCATTTGGATTGACCTTGAATTTTTCGTGCAGGGTTCGGATCAGTGTGGCGTAACTAAGGAAACGGTTGGTATAGGCAAGCATGATCAGCGAGATGGCTGAAAACAGCAGTGCCGGTGTTGTAAGGGTAATTTCTTCGTGCATAATGAATTATAGCGTTTGTAGAGACGATGCAAGCATCGTCTCTACGGAGGTAAATTATACGTCACAAATCAGGACCGATTTGCGCAACGAATCCAATTTGTCGGGCCAGGTTGGTGTAAATTCCTGTCCTACAAACCCTTTGTATCCAGCAGCCACCAGGGCTTTCATAATTGCAGGATAGTAAAGTTCCTGAGTATCGTCGAGTTCATGCCTTCCGGGTACGCCGCCTGTATGAACATGGCCGATGTATTTGATGTTCTTTTTGATGGTATCGATCACATTGCCTTCCATGATCTGCATATGGAAAATATCGTACAGCAATTTGAACCGCTCCGAGCCTACCATTTCGCAGAGTGCCGCGCCCCAGGCTGTTTTATCGCATTGGTAATCAGCATGTCCATAGCTGTTCAGCAATTCCATGATGATGGTGACACCATGTTTTTCGGCCAAAGGCATCAATTTCCTAAGTCCGATTGCGCAATTGATCATCCCGACATTGTCGTTTTGTCCTTCACGGTTTCCAGAGAAACAGATCAGGTTAGGGATACCAGCTGCGGCAGCTTTGGGGATCATGGTTGTGAAGTCGGCAATCAGTTTTTCATGATTGGCAACCCTGTTGAACCCTTTTGGGATCCCATAATCGGTTGCATAACCAACGGCACATTTCAACCCAAACTTCTGGACAGTTGCCCAATCTTTTTCGCCCAATAATTCAATCGATTCAAGTCCCATATCGGCACAGGCTTTGGCAAACTCCTCCAAGGGGATGCTGCCATAGCACCATTGGCTCACCGAATGGCGGATATTTCCTTTCAATTTTTCACTTGTTGCTGCAGATGCAGCAAAAACGCTGGCAGTTGGGAATCCGACAGCAGTTACGGCAGCGGCTCCTGCTGCACTTCCGATCATTTGTCTCCGGTTCATATAAAAATTGGATTTTATTATTTAGTTAATACCTGACGAAATTAACCCAAAATTCAATTGGTGGTACTTTTCCGCGAAAGATATTGCAATAAAAAAAGGCGGCTGGCTACTTGTGGCTGGCTGCTGGCTTCAGGCAACTGGCTGATCGAAATTCTCAAGGGATATAGACAACCAGAATTTTATTAGGAAGAAGATATTTTCAACACACTAAATTGAATCTCGCTTTGAGAAACAAAATACAATACCAGCAAGTTCCAAAACACCAAAGGTGTGAAATATTTGTAGAACAGGGAATGTTTTTAAAAAGGCGGCGCAATCAGAAATTCAGTATATGATCAAACGATCTATGCGCCGCAATGCACATACCACAAAAAAGATCAAACCCTATAAATTGCTAATAATCAGTATATCAATGTATTAATATATTGATCCCTTACGGGGAATCCTTCAATGTAAATTCGTTTTCTATGGATATTAATTTCCTACGGAAAATTCTCCCCATTTTCAAATTCCCCCTTTCTCCTATTCTCACCCTCTCCCACTCTCACACTCTCAGTTCTCACCCTCTCCTATTCTCACCCTCTCCCCTTCTCACCAGTCTATTGCCACGCTCACCCCTTCCGGAGAATTCTCAAAACTCAGGAAACAGGTTTTGCTTTTTGCATCCCAAACAGATTCGGTGCCGTTAACAACCTGACCAGAACTATCTGTTATTGTTGTTTTTACAGGAGCGTTCGGGAGCAGCACCCGCATTGCATTGGTGGTATTCAGTGGACTTTTTGCAACAAACGAATAGCTCTTTTTCTCAACTTTTTCGTTGTAAACCCTTGCAGCACCCGCAATGACCTGTGGCGTTTTAGGATTTGGAACACGCCCCATGTTGTAAAGGTAAGCCTGTTCACCAGGCAATACGGTCTTTTGGTTCAACACAGGAAGCTTCGGATCGAAAAGGTCAATCAGACAGCCCTTTACAGTAAACGGGTCTTTGCTTGTACTTTCATCCATCACCGACAAAAGGTCGAATGGTCCCCTTTCCAAAAGGAAATAATTCTTGAAAACCAGCTTTCCGGATTTGGCTTTTTGTTCGTAAAGCTGACCAATCGTCTTTACAATATCGCCATCCATATCTGGTTGCAACACAAACTCTTTGGGGTCGTGGCGCATCACGAACACTGTCCCCTTTCCAACTTTGTATTCGCCCTCTTTGGCAACCGGATCCAATCCCATTTGTACAAATAGGTGTTCCGATGGGGCTTTAAAATGGTTGTCGCCTTTGTTCCACCACTCCTGCACCGTTTGGAAAGGGTCGTCATCGCGGCCGCAATAGACAAGCGCTCCGCCCTCCTTCACCCATTTGGCAATATAGGTATGCGCCTCTGGATTAAGCGGTTTCATATTTGAATACGACATCACGAGCACCTTTGTATCTTTCCATGTTTCGGGGTACGCCACATTTTCGATATGAAGGATTTTCACGGGTACGCCACGTTTGAGCAGCGGCAGCACCTGTCCGTAAAAGTTTGACAACTGTGGATCCTGATAACCCTTGTGCGTCGGGAAGCTCTGGAACATCATCGAATTAGCCATCATCACACTGATCCCCTGTGAACCGTTCAACCGGTTTTTCGACAATGGCATCTGGTTCAACGAGTTCACCATCACCTGCATCTGGGTGGAATAGTACCTTGGGATCGTCTCCTTCACCTCGCTGTTCGGCTTTTTGTACAGCCCCTGGTAAATCCGGTCGGGCCAGGGCATCACCTCATAATCGGCAATCATCGGATAGAGCAATTGTGCCGTAAACGTGGCCTGGTAATTTTTTTTGTAATCACCCCAGTCGCGTGGCCAGTCCTCGATCGGGTCGGTGAGGAAGTACATTTTCCGGCCGGTTGGGGCGGTCATCGACTCCATGGAGCCATATTCGAGAAAAGCGTTCTCAAACACGCGCTCCTTCTTTACGCCGTTGTAATAGGTTGGCTCGCGTGAGGTGCCGGTCCAAACCTGTGCGATGTAACCATCTATGCATGGCAGTGAAGCCAGGCTCGCCTCTGGGCTAACGATGCGCCATGCGGAGTAGTTTACCAATGAATGGGTAGGAACATAACAGCGGACGTTCATCCCCTTGCTCTTCCCATATGCTTTGGCATATGTAAATACCTCATTCAGGGCATTGTAGTACAATTGGTATTTGAGCTTGTTGGCTAGGTAGGTGTTCTCCGGCGACTCGTGCTGGGGCCTCCACGGGAACTTGTAGTATTTCTGCCACTCCTCTTTAAACGCTGCGCTGTACCCTGCCCTCGACCAGAACTCAGGCTCTTCGAGGTAAATGGCATCGATCCCTGCATCGATCACCCGCTTGATGTGCTTCTCTTTCATGTAGTTGATAAACGGCTCTGTAGGAACGATATACGGAACCATTTTCCCGTGCCATATCGTATCCCCTTTGGCATCGACCTGTCCTTCGCCGAGGTGGTTTTTCCCATCATAGGCACCAGTAAAATAATCCTTGTATTCACCCCACGCGATACCGGTCATAAAATGGGTGGTATAGCCACGGTCGCGCCACGACTGCACCCGTTGTTCAAAGGTGATCTTCCGGTCGTTTGCGCCATAAACAATTGCCACGTCTGCCCGAACATCGGTATATGGTTTCCATTCGCCGGAGGTTTGGAAAGCCGTTTTTTCTTTGGGTTTTTGTTGGGAGTATAAACTCTCTTTGCTGCAAAGAAATACCAATAAAATAAGTAAAAAGTAGTAGTTAAATTGTTTTGTCATTTTATTGAAATATAGTTGAAATGTTTTAGGGAAATAAAGTTGAAATATGGCTGAAATAATTGAAATAGATTGGAGTAGGGAAGAAATATTTTGAAATATTTATGGAAATACTTGAAATAGGTTGATATATAGGCTCTTGGTTTTTTTGTTTTGAAATGAATAACTTTTATGAATAGACCCAGGCTTTAGCCTGGGGGGAAAGGAATCATCCAACGGCTTTAGCCGAAATTTTGTAAAATATTTAATATAAGACATTTAACAATATTTTGGCTAAAGCCCTTCAAAATTTTAATCCATGGTCCCCCAGCTAAAGCTGGAGGCAATTTATTTGCTCCTCTCATGAAATAGGTTGATATATTGTTGCTTAGAAAAATTGTATGATTATATTTGACAAAGATCTGGATGATAACTTTAAAATTTTTATCATTTTCTGCGTTGATCAGCGTAATCGACGGGAGATTTTTTTCCGCAGATTTTGGCAGATGGCTGGTTGAATGATATTTATGAATAACCTCAGGACTTTAGCCTGGGGGACTGGGGGTAAAAAATATCGCTTAAACTCCTATGCTCAAAAGTTCATGTCCCAAACGGTGGAGTCCGTCTTCAATGCGTTTGCGTTGGGCTGGTCGCGGTTTGCGCATTCCCGATGCGTAGTGCCACAATTGCCGTTGGTTTATTCCGGTAATTCTGGACAATGCCGCTTTTGTAAATACATCGCTATAAGCTACCAACAAAGCCTCAACCGACAATTTGAATTCCAATTGATATTCCCCTTTGAAAACATCTGGAATGGGATCATTGTCTTCAATGCATGTTTCGACATGAAAATCAATGGCTTCCTTGATGTTCTTTTTCATTTCTGCCAATGTCGCCCCGGTACTTACACAACCTAACAATATTGGGGAATTGGCACAATAGTTATTACCTGTATAATATATATCTACAATTACTGTATTCATAATAAGATATTTATAATAATATATTATTTCAATCCTGCTTGTTTTAAAATTGAATTGACCAAGAAATGATCTAAATCCTCGTTTTTGCCGTGATAGGTAAATGTGACAGTTCCTTTTTTAGCTACATGCTTATATTGCTTATGGCTTCCTTTTTGGCGGTTTAAGAACCATCCGTCAGCCTCGATTATCTCTATCATTTCACTCACTTTTTTACGCACAGGCTTATTTTTGAAATACAAAGATAGTATTTATACGAACCATTCATATCTTTTCTCATTCCTTTTTATTTTAAATTTTGTTGCTGCAGTTGCTGTATGCCTGTTTTCTGTTGGTGAACCATTCGGCTTCGCTAAAATGAAGGCATGTATGTCTTTTCATTTGCGGCGCAGACAAGGTTTGATCTATTGACGGATTAGTAATTGCGCCGCTGGGGACTCTGATTTGGCCTTTCTACAATAATGTAACCTCTACAAGGTATTGATCGTGAATAAAGGAAATTAAGGAATCCTAATTGGGATAATAAGGAAATAAAGTTGAAATAGGTTGAAATATAGATATATAGCAAATTTGTAGGAAGATTTTGCCAAAGATCACAATGGCAGCTTTTAAACTTTTTAATTTTGAAAACAATTCAATTTTTGGACACAGACCCGACGGGTTTTTTTCCGAACCCGTCGGGGTCTTTAACACTCCAAAACTTTCTCCCTCCCTCTTTCCCCCACCTCAAAAAAATCTTTAGCTTTGTTTCGATTATAACAACCGCTCACTATGGACACCAAAGAATGTTTTGCATTGATAAAAGACAAATTTCCGCACCTGTTCACAATCGATCCCGAGAACAATTCCATCACGCTAAAGCCCGGTTTTGGCAACATCCCATCCTTTACATTGGTTTGCGTGGAAGGTGGCGAATTTACTATGGGGTCAGAGGATATCAGTGATCGTGAAAAGCCACCACACAAAGTAAATGTCAATAGTTTCTTTATGGCAGAGTTCCCTGTAACACAGGAGCTTTACAATGGTGTTACCGGCCAAAATCCAAGTCATTTCGAAGGTGTTGACCATCCGGTTGAGAAGGTATCGTGGTACGATGCGACAACATTTTGCAACCAAATGAACCATTTGCTGGCACTGCCCAAGCCATATAGCAGCAAGGAAGATGCGACACAATGCAATTTTGACTGCGCTGCTTTCAGGTTACCCACCGAGGCGGAATGGGAATTTGCCGCCAGGGGAGGAGCCGTAGAGACGCACGGCCGTGCGTCTCTACCCGGTTCATCCCTACAACCCGAATTCGCGGGCAGTGATTTTCCCGATGATGTTGCCTGGTACGATCAAAACAATGAATACGAAACCAAACCGGTTGGGTTGAAATTCCCCAATCCCCTGGGGCTTTACGACATGAGTGGCAATGTATGGGAGTGGTGCTGGGACCGGTTCGGCGATTATGGTCATCAACCACAAACCAATCCCATCGGCCCTTCAGAAGGCTCTCTCCGTGTTTTGCGCGGCGGCTCGTGGCGCCACGGCGCCGGCATCAGCCGTGTGGCTTGCCGCGGCGGCGACTCGCCCGGCATTGACTGGAGCAGCGACGGGTTCCGCCTCTTGTTGGCCTTGTAGTTCACCTCTGAGTCAGGAAGAGCCGGGTAACCAGAAAAAAAATGTGAGTGCGGCGACAGGAAGGAGCCGCAGATGAGCATTTTTTTGTCCGTAACCAACAATGGCGCGAAGCGCCCGAAAAATTTTAGCTATGCAAGTACAGATTTTTACGGTTCCGAACAAAACGGAATAAACAGACACCGTCGGGAACTTCGTACACCGATGGGTTGTTATACGATCAAACCCGTCGGTGTCTGAAAGTCCCGACGTTGTTTGTGAAATTGAAAGCAAAAATGCGGAGGAAAATCGTTGCAAACGACAAACCATCAACCCCTCTCCGATAAATCGGAGACCCGAGGCTTCGGGATTGCAAACGAGGGGGATTGAGGAATCCTGAAAGGATTCAACCTGAATAGCCCTGGGTAAACGGCCCCAAGTAAAAGCCTCTTCAAAGCACAAATGATGTTTGGGCCGTGCAACCCAGGGAAAAGAGGTCAACCCCGAAAACCGTCCGCGATCGAAACTCTGGGTAAGAGCAAGTATTTTATCGGACGGAATTGATGGTTCTCTAAATTGGATTTTTACCAAACTCTTTTTCGCTCATGTCCTTCATAAGGTAGTGTTTGCGGCGCAAGGATCGTTGGAACTTTTATGAATCTCTTGATTGCGCCGCCGGGGTGGGGTGTTTGTCGGGAGCTACTAAGGTTTGGGAAAATCGGTAAATAAGGTTTTTTCTGTTTACAGACCTTGTTTTCAATTATTTAACCTTAGTAACTGGGTTATTTGGCGACCTCGTTTAAAACCTTATTCCCTTATTTTCAGTTCTTTGATCATGTTTTTTTTAAATTAAAGTGTTCCAATCTTGTTTTAGTGTCCTGGTGACTCTTGATACTCTGAAAAGATTGTATTAATCCATTGTTGGAGATGTTCAACCCCTATTCGGGGCTGTCATCAGACAAGTTCCATTTACCCCCGGTTCCGGAAACTTCACCGGGGGTTATTCAAATTGAACCACTTCGTGTTTTCCTTATAAATCAGGTAATGAGGATAATAAGTCAATTTAGATTTATAATTTGGAATCAGTTCACCATCCTTCCAGGATCACTTCCCTGAAGGGGATGAATCTGAATAACCCTGGGTAAACGGTCCCGAACAAAAGGCATGTCGTTGCTTAAAAGATATTTGGACCGTGCAACCCAGGGAAAAAGATCAACGCAGAAGGCCGTCCGCGATCGAATGTCCGGGAAAGGGCAAATCTTTTCTCGGACGGGAAAGAGCGGAAAATCGTTGCAAACGACGAACCTTATTTTTATTTTAATAAACTTTGGTAACTGGGTATCAAATCCTCAAAAAAAAGCTTATTTATGTATTGCGAAAACAGACCTTAAATATTGATTGACTATGAGATTGAAGCACAGCGATATCGCAAAAATCGAACGGAAAAAAGTCGAAAATTCGGTTTTTACTTTTGGGAGGGATACCGAAAACATCGAATTCATCAGCCTGATCGGCAGCGAAAACCTCGAAGAAATCCGGTTCGAAACGGCACAGCCCAACCTCAAGTACATGGACGCCAGCCGCTGCAATATCAAAAAAATCATATTTTCGCAACCCTGCCCCAATTTGAAGGTTGTTTCCCTAAACCACAACCAGCTTGTCGATTTCGCGATCGGCGTAAGCCTGCCCTCGCTCGAACTGTTGGATTTGAGTTTCAATGAGCAACTTACAAGTTTGAATATTAGCGGCGAATTGCCAAAGCTCAATTTCTTGTACCTTCACAAATGCAACCTAAAAGACCTTAGCTATTTTACCGATCACTTTGCAAGCCCAAAGTTCGATTTTAACATTGAGGATAACGAAGGTTTGCAATCGCCACCTGTAGAGATTGTGAAGCAGGGGAAAGGGGCGGTGATCAGCTATTTTACGCAGATTGCGAATGAAGGTGGAAAGGTTGAATATCTGTTTGAAACAAAGGTACTTATCATAGGAGAGGGTGGGACAGGAAAGACCAGCTTCGCCGTAAAAATGAAAGGACCATCGAATTCACTACCCAAAGATGAAGATACCACGCTCGGGATTGAAGTTTCGAAATGGAATTTTGAGATCGAACATCTCCTCCGTGGCAACCAAACAATGTTTACAAATTTGTGGGACTTTGGAGGACAGAAACTCTATCAGGGGACGCACCAGATCTTTTTCAGTGTCAAATCATTTTATGTGCTGCTTGCCGCCTCCCGCGAAGACAGCACCGACTTTGCCTATTGGCTCAACACCGTGGAGCAATTGGCAGGTACTGAAAGCAAACTGTTGATTGTGGCCAATATAAAGCACGGGCACAAGCCTCAGATCGACACCAATGGACTAAAAGGTCGTTTTGGGGATATGATTGCCGGTATTTTTGAGGTGGACCTCGAAAAAGACCAACCGAGAACACGGGAATTGCAAAATGAACTCATTCACCTTCTGCCCAAACTTTCGGGTATCGGCGACCCGTTGCCCCCTTCGTGGAAAAAAATCAGGGAAGAACTCTCTACAATTGAGCAGAATTACATCAGTCGCGACAGGTACCTCGAAATATGCAGGAAGAACAAAACAAACATGGACGAATTGGACGTGCTGAACGAATACTTTAACCGGATAGGTGTTTTTACCTATTATTTTGACGACCCGATCCTGAAGCAACGTGTGTTCCTGAATTCCAACTGGTTGCTAAAAACGGTCTATAGCGTATTGAACGCCGATACTGTGAAATTGCGCAAAGGACGGATTACCCATTGCCAACTTAATCCGTTGTGGTGCAATGACGATACCCGTCTCGAAACCGATTACCTGAGCCGGTTGATGCACCGCCTCGGCTTGATGTACGAAATTGAAGGGAAGGACATTTTTATCATCCCATCGCACCTCTCGATCGAACAACCATATGAAACATGGGCATTTGAAAATAAACCTGATATCTTGCAATTTTGTTACGAATTCGACAAATACATGCCCCGTGGCATCATGCCGAGGTTGATCGTCGCTCTTCACCCTTACATTCACAACAATGAAAGGGTTTGGAAGAGTGGGTTCAATATTGCCATGGACAGAGGAAAGACCTGTGCCGAAATCAAGGAATCGTACGAAAAACCAGATACGTTTCAAATCAGGATCCATGGTGCCGATAAAAAGGAATGTAAAGGTGTTATTGTCAACGAATTGAATAAAATATTGGAACCCTACAAGAAACTGAATTACGAGATAACCGTTCCATGTATCTGTGGCGAATGTAACAATAAAAAGGAAAAGCATTTCTTCAAACTTTCGACGCTCAAAAATCTCAAATCAAAATTTAAGCTTCCGTCTCCCGCGCAAGCTCAGGCTCAATGTGAAAATAGTGGGATCCTGGTAGAAGTGGATTCGTTGCTTGAAGGATTTGAAATGAATTCTGCGCAAGGAAAGGAAACCGAAACAAGTGCATTGATCATCAAAGGGAAAATCAGTGAAGCGATTGAGCGGCTTTTACATGAAACGGAAGGAAAGCCAAATTTGCATAAAAAGGTATCTGAACTTTCAGCAAGGTGGAACCACAATGAAGGAGACAGAAATAAAAACATCATTTCAGTTGATGCCCACAATATCGAAACAGCCAGGATGATTGCTTTATTGACTGATTATCAGGAAGATAATGTAAACACTAAGGTCGAAAAAGCTAGTCAACATATAGATAATCAGGTTATTACAAAGCCATCGTTTTGGAAAAGATACTTTAAATTTTAGGTGCTGCTATCGAAACAGACCTTCAAGGTTTTCGAAAACCTTGAAGGTCTTTGATCATTTAATATATAAACTACTTCATAACTATGACACACAAAGACGAAATAGAACAATTGCTGATTAAAGGCAACCTGACAAAAGCCATCCAAGAGTTGTTAAAGGGCACCACAACCAATGGGCAAACCCGTTTGCACAACGATACGATCCTCCAATCGGCCCGGAACAACAACAACGAGGAAGAAAACCGAAAAGGCATTATTCCTGCTGATGACTACAGGCGCGAAAAGGCAAGGATAACCTATGCCATGCAATCGTATTTGAAAGATTATTTGCCGGTGGCGGATATGGTGGTTGATAGGGGAGTAAAAGACCAGGTACCTGTTCAGAATGTGCCGAAACGGATGGACATATTTATCTCTTATTCTCACCATGCAGACGATAAGCGTTATTTTGAGGAAATAAAAATACAACTTAAATCATTGAAAGCTTATGGATTGGATGTAAAAGTTTGGGACGACACCCAGATGCGTACCGGTGATGATTGGTTGGCCGAAATAACCAAGGCACTTCAGGCTACGCGTGTTGGCGTTCTGTTGGTTTCCCAAAACTTTCTGGCATCAGATTTTATTACAACCAAGGAAATACCTGCTTTGCTGGATACTGTAAAAACCGAGGGTGGTAAAATCATGTCGGTTATTTTGCGCCAAACACCAATCAAATTGCACCCGGTTTTAAAGAATTACCAGGCTGCCAATCCCCCTGAAAAGCCGCTCAATACCCTCACCGAACCAGAAAAGGATGCCGTCTATGCCAAATTGTTGGAAGATATTTTGCATTTTTATGGGATTACGGGGCAATAAACCCTCAAGGTTGGTCTTACCCTCAAGGTTGGTGTTACCCTGAGGGTTTGATTATCCAAAACAAAAAAGACCAACATCTGTCGGCCTTTCTAGTTCCCAATGAATATTAATTTTGGTAATTACTTGTATTTCAATATATTTCTATTTTATTTCGCAAGTCCCATTTCCAGACTTCTTGGCTGGTGACTATTGATCGGAATTCTCATTATTTCGTAATCTACTGTATATTAAGTAATTACTTCAAAATCCCCCCTACCCCCCTTTTTAGAAAGGGGGAGCCCTTCAAACATAATTTGTTTCCTATTGATTCTTTCAAGAATAACTCTACCGAAAGGTACACCCGGTCATTATTTCAACTTTATTTCCAAATATTTCAACTTTATTTCAAAGTCCCCCGATTCCCCCCAAATCCAATATTTCTACCTATTTCAATTTATTTCAACCTTATTTCCACCCATATCAAAATCGTACCAAAAATGCCCCGGCCGAATATCCTCCTCCAAAAACCGTAATTCCCACCAACGAATCGACCGGGATTTTGTCAATGTTTTGGGAGAGGCAGATCCCCGTACTGGCACAACCCGTGTTGCCTAGCTGTTCGATGTTAGTGAGGACTTTCTTGGGATGAAGGTTCAACTGCTTGATCAGATTGGCAATAATTCGGTGATTGGCCTGATGCGGGATGATAAAGTCGAGGTCTTCGAGGTTGAGGTTGCAACTTTCGAGTGTCCGTTCAAGAGCCACGCGCATAAAGTTACAGGCATGCATAAACACGTCCCTGCCGTCGGGCATCTGGAGGCCACCTTCGCCTGGACGCAGAAAAACAGCTTCAGTTCCTTTGCCGATATGGCCCAAACCACGTGTAAAAATATTGAGGATCTCGCCTGGTTTTGGCCCAAGTGGCTCTTCAGAGACGAATAGGGCCGTTGCGCCGTCGCCCCACAAGTGACCGCTTTTTTCGCAGGTCTCGTCGCTGTAAAACGTATTGTGCTCTGAGGCAACCACTAAAGCACGTGTGGCCTTTCCCAAAGCAAAATAGCCCTCCACAATTTCGAGCGCATTCACCAGGGAAGAACAAGCCGATGAGATATAGATCACCTGAGCCTCAGGTATCCCGAACTCGCGCTGTACGTAATGGCCAATTGTAGCCACGGTGTCGTAAGGGGTGTAGGATGCGCCAATAATCAGATCGACATCCTTAATGTCGAAAGGCAAATCCTTAATTGCCTGTGCAACAGCCTTTACTGCCATTGTATTGGCATTTTCGCCTTTCGCCGCTTTCGAACGTGTCCTGATCCCTGTCCGGTCGAAGATCCATTCGTCATCGAGTCCGTTGAGGTTTTTAAAGTATTCGTTGGGAACACGTTGCTCCGGGACGTAGTGCGAAATTGTGTTAATGAACATTCTCATATTAAAATCAATATTTTCAAATTAAGCGGTGGCTTTAATCCCCCGTAACAGTATATTTTCCCATATCTCAAGCTGTATCCGGGATTGTGTTCCAAAATCGTCAATAATGAATTGTCTTTCCAATCCCTTTAAAGTGGTAAGCGTTAGGATTGCCGTATTTTCGAAGTCTTCAACGATGAACATGCCCGAGTTTGTCCCCTCCTGAAATATGGTGGCCAGACATTTCTTTTCATGGGCATCTATTTTTAACCGGAAATTTTCGATCCGCTCGCTGCGCGATAAAAAATCCATTCTAAGGACCTTATAACGCAAAACAAGGGTCTCAACGGTTTTCATATGTGTTTTAACGAAACGGATGATCTTTTTGTCTGGGGATATTTTCAAAGTGGCAACGCGGTCGAGTTTTTGGATAATCCCCTCTACTTCACTCATAATTACCTCATTGTAAAGATCTTCCCTCGTACTGAAATAGGTATATAATGTCCGCCTTCCGAACCCTGATGCTTTTGCAACATCGTCCATTGTGGTATTTTCTGCCCCCCTGCGTGCGAAGATATAACGGGCAACTTTAAGGATTGTATAACGTGTCTTTTCTTTCAACTTTATTATGGATTGCACAAATTTTAAATCCGTGTGCAAAAGTATATTTTTTTTAATAGGATGAAAGGATTTTATAAATTGTTAACGTTTGAGACCGCGGCTGGCTTCTGGCAATTGGCAGCTGGCTTTCAAAAGGAAGATCCGGGTATTTAAATGAGGATGGAAATAATATTGAAATAGGGTATAAATAGGTTGAAGTAATTGAAATAAAGTTGAAATAAAAGAAATAGTTGTTCTGCGTGAACAGCGAGAAAAATTTTCCCCCGCTGTTCACGCAGATTTTCACAGAGGTTCTTACATTACCAAAACAAGAGCGACTAACAATTGCCGGCTTCTCTTGTTTCCTAAAAATACTAAGTTTTGTAACTACCTATATTTCAATTTATTTCTATTGTATTTCAAATAATCTTAGCTTTTCTTCTTTCCCACCAGATCATCAAACGCATTGTAAACACCCCGTGTTTGGATCCTCTCCTGATCGTCAGCCTGCTGCTTTTGCCATTGTGAGGCAATGTTGCGCAATTCCTGATCGGCATGTTCAAAAAATCGGGTGTATCCGGCACAAAACCGCGGCTGATGGTTGTCGTTGGGGTCTTTGATGCGGTCCTTTGTACAACCGCCAAAACATTTCGAATAATAGGGACATACCTTGCACTTGCGTGGAACAATAGCTTTTGCTTTTCCAAAATCGTCCTGCTTCTTGGAATTCAACATGTTGATGATCTTATCGTGTTTGATGTTCCCAAGCCTATGGCGGTTTTCGACAAAGAAATCGCATGAATAGACATTCCCGTTGTGTTCGATCACGACATAAGCCCCGCACTCTTTCATCAACGCACATTCGGGAGCTTCGAGACCCACATAGGCATGGAACACCGATTCAAAATGGCGGATCGAAGTGGTGGGCTTCCCATCTTTAAAATCGGCGAGCCATAAATCGAACAAGGTGACCAGGAATTGGCCGTATTTTTCGGCATCCAACGAGAAGGGTGCTGCCTTTGAAGGATCGTTCGGGTCAGTTTCAACAATGGGGATAAACTGCATCCAGGTAAGACCCAAACTTTTATAGTAATTGTAGAGTTCTTCCGCCTTATCTGATGAATAGTCTGTTATACAGCACATTGCATTAACTGCAACCCCTTCGTCAAGGAGCATCTTTGCTTTGTCTTCAACAATTCTCCAGGTCTTCTGGTGTCCTTTGTTCATCCGATAACGGTCGTGGATATGTTCGGGTCCATCCAATGATAGGCCGATCAGCCAGTCGTATTTCTTGAAAAACCTGGCCCAATCGTGGTCAAGCAAGGTTCCGTTCGTTTGAAAACCATTCCCAACCGATTGACCATGACCATATTTCATCTCCAGGTCGATGGCACGTTTGTAAAAATCGAGTCCCATTAAAGCAGGTTCTCCACCCTGCCAACCAATGGAGACCGCATCGCCCGATTGTTGCATTACCTGACGGATCATCTCTTCCTGGATCGCATCGCTCATCGGATGGGTTTTGGTCTCCGGAAACAATTGATCCTTGGACAGGTAAAAACAATAGGTGCAATCGAGGTTACAATCTGGACCAGAGGGTTTTACCAACACGGATGTAAGCGGGCGATGTTTTTGTGCCATATTTTTCAGATAACTTCAAGTGGCGAAAATAAATAATTATTTTTACCCCTGATTATCAATCACACAGAAAGTCGTAACATCGATGCTTAGATTTTTTACCGTTACTTGTTTAGTTGGTTGTTTGGCCATCCTGTCAGCCTTTGGCCAGGTTGCCGGAGTGTCTGTAAAAGGTACGGTTGTGGATGTTGATAATCACCCGATTGATATGGTCAATATTTCTGTGAAGGGGACAACAATCGGGGTCGTAACCAACACGAATGGTGAGTTTAACCTTCCATCAGTTTCAGGAAAAAAAATCAAGCTCGTTTTTTCGTCAGTGGGTTTTGAAAAGGTCGAAAGGGAGGTTGACTTGTCCAAAAATCCTTATATTTTTCAGATATTGAAACCCGATTTACAAAAAATTGAGGAAATTGTTGTGGAAGGTCGGACTGAACGCAACAACAATACAGTTTCGATCCAACAAAAATTGACCGAACGGTTGCCCACCTTATCGGGAGGAGTCGAGACTTTGATCAAGACAATGCCTGGCGTAAGTACCAACAATGAATTAAGTTCCCAATACTCTGTCCGCGGCGGCAATTATGATGAGAACCTTGTGTATGTTAATGGGATAGAGATCATCCGCCCTTTCCTTGTCAAATCGGGAGAACACGAAGGTCTTAGCTTTATCAATAGCGATATGGTTTCGACAATCGGTTTCTCTGCCGGAGGGTTCGATGCTTCATATGGCGATAAAATGTCATCGGTACTCGATATCACTTATAGGAAACCTTCAACTACAAGTGCATCGGCAGAGGTTGGTGCTTTGGGTGCCTCAGCCCATTTTGAAGGGTCGGCGTTAAAGGGAAAATTTTCGCACATCACCGGAATCAGGTATAAAAATACGAGTTACCTTTTGGGGACTCTTGACAAGAAAGGGGAGTACAACCCATCGTTTGCAGATGTACAAACCTTTCTGAATTATCAGGTTACATCGAAGCTTTCTTTTGGATTTCTGGGCAATTACTCTGGCAATTCGTTCCAGTTTGTTCCCGAAACCCAGACAACCCGGTTTGGGACACTCACCCAACCTTATGAATTTGTCGTCTATTTTGAAGGGCGTGAGCGCGATAAATTTGAAAATTACCTTGGATCGTTGGCTGCCGATTATCGTCCGAACGATCATTTGTCGTTGAAATTTCAGGCCAGTTCGTTTTTCTCGCTCGAAAAGGAGTCGTTCGATATTTTGGGTCAGTACTACCTGAGCGATTTGAACAGGCAAAGCCAATCGAACGGTGATAGTTCTTTGGTAATCGGCGTCGGTTCCTATCTCGACCATGCCCGCAATACCCTTGAGGCGAAGGTTAAAGGGTTTGAACATTCTGGAACTTACTCTTCTAAAAATCATCAGATTAGGTGGGGGTTGAAATATTTGCATGAAGAAATTACCGATCGTGTGAACGAATGGGAAATGCGCGATTCTGTAGGTTATTCGTTGCCTTCACAAGATGGTAAACTGGAGCTTTTCCGTTCCTTATCGGGGAACAATACCCTGAAAGCTAACCGTTTTTCAGGCTATTTGCAGGATAATCTGATAGTTGGTCTTGGGAAAGGAGAACTCTCTGTAACAGGTGGTGTGAGGATGCAATATTGGGACTACAACGACCAAACTATTGTAAGTCCCCGTATTACAGGACGTTGGAAAGAAAAATCGATAAAAGGCAAAACTTTTCGGTTTGCATGGGGGCTTTACCAACAAATGCCGTTTTTTAAGGAACTCAAAAACCGGGACGCAAAATTGGTGGCCGGGGTAAAAGCCCAGAAGGCAATTTATTATTTATTGGGTTACGACCAGAATTTTATTTCAGATATGCGTCCGTTCAGGTTCACTGCGGAGCTTTGGTACAAATCGCTCAGTAATTTGATCCCTTATCAGGTGAATAATTTGAATATTAGCTATTTGCCAGAACAACTTGCAAAAGGGTATGCTGCCGGAGTTGATTTTAAAATTAATGGCGAATTTGTGCCGGGACTTCAATCGTGGGCAAGCCTATCATTGATGAAAACCGAGGAAGATATTATTGGCGATTTTTATACCAGTGACCGATCAAATGTCAACTCCGTAAAGGTTTATCCTGGTTACATCCCGCGCCCCACCGATCAAAGGGTCAATTTCAGCCTATTTTTTCAGGATTTTTTCCCGGGGTATCCATCTGTAAAAATGAACCTGACCCTTTTTTATGGGAGCCGTTTGCCATTCGGACCGCCGCAGGGCGAGCGCTATATGGACAAATTCAGGATGCCACCCTATCGCAGGGTGGATGTGGGTTTTTCCAAAATATTGATCGACAGTCAGAAAGCCTCTTCCGCCAAGAAAAAGACCTACGGAATTAAAGATGCCTGGGTTGGCTTCGAGCTTTTCAACATGTTCGACATCAACAATACAATATCCTATTACTGGATTTCGGATATCCAAAACAACATGCATGCCGTTCCCAATTACCTCACAGGCAGAAGGATCAACCTGAAAGTATCGGTGAGGTTTTGAGTTTAACCAAGACCTGTCAGCGTCCCTGGACCTGACAGCGTCGGATTAGGATGTGTAAAAAAAATGCCGTTGAAAAACTGAAGTAAAATCATGAGAATCGCCCTTAGTATTTGGATGTTTTATAAGAAACTGATTATACCTTCATTATCTATGTCGGCATTGACAGGTTTTCTGGTCTTCCTGAATTCAAATTCCGTCCCTTTAACCTGGAGGTGGTCATGGATTTCATTTATCCTTTTTACGCCGCTTTTTCAATACTTCATCTATGAAGTCCGTAACCCGAACGAGTACTATTTCTATTACAATATGGGGATAAGCAAACTTGCCTTGTTTATTTCATCATGGATCCTTAGTGTATTTATAGGCCTAATAATGTTAATGTTATGACCAGTCTATATGTTGACAGTGTTACCAAAAGCTTTGGAATCAGGCAAGTCCTGACTGATATCTTTATGACATGTAAAGAAGGTGAAATTATCGGATTGCTTGGCAGGAACGGCGCAGGGAAATCGACGCTGCTAAAGATCATCTTTGGCTCAATGCCGGCAGATTTTAAATTTGTCAGGATCGGCGACAAACGGATAAACGGGCTTTACGATAACCGAAATCTGATCAACTATCTTCCTCAGCACAGCTTTTTGCCCAATCATTTAAAAATCAGTCAGATTATAATGCTCTTCTGTGACAAGCAAAATGCAGAATTAATCGCTGCCAATGAACTTATTTCACCCTTAATTGACAAAAAAGCCAAACAACTTTCGGGTGGGGAGAAAAGGCTTGTCGAGATATTCCTGATCATTTATTCCAATGCCACCTATATTTTGATTGATGAACCATTTAACGGAATTGCCCCCATTTATAAGGAGGTGATCAAAGCGATGATCAGGGAACAATCTATGAATAAAGGCTTTATCATAACAGACCACGATTACCGGAATATCATGGATATCTCCACTCGTATTGTCCTGATCCACGATGGGGGCACAAAAGAGATCAAAAACAAGGAAGAATTGGGGTTTTGGGGATATATCCCAAATAGTTCGTTTGTTTAACCGAAATTGAAAGGCTTTGTCCCATTCCCGAAAATAAATCCGCAACCCGGCAATGATATTGAAATTAATTCTTTAGTTTTGAAGGTCATTTTAACGAAATATGCGTTTGGTCGATATCAAAAGATAGTTTACTGAAAATATTGCAGCGTAAGCTTTTATTTCTGCTTCTGAAAAACCGCCAAATTTCGAAAGTCATGCATGAATAATAAGTGAATCGCTCACGCCACGGCGTGGGCATTACTT
>JBAXWR010000060.1:0-32627 GCA_037128295.1 Mariniphaga sp. | reverse complement strand
GATTGAATTACCAATAAGGAAGGTTGTACTTTTCGGGCTCAACAGCATCTGATCACGGTATTCATCGTAAAGGTCTACGTTAAGGGAAATCAAATCTTTAAATAAACCAATCTCCAAACCGATGTCACGTTTGTGAGCCCTTTCCCATTGTGCCGAAGGATTGGCCATCAGGTCTTCACTGATGTAACCACGATTATCCTTATAGTAGGAACTCTGGTACAACCAACGGCTTTTTGCATAATCACTTCCGACATATCCGTCAGAATAACGAACCTTCAATTTGTTCATCCATGTAACATTGTTCTTAAAGAAGGGTTCTTCAGAAACGACCCATCCGATTGCGGCTGAAGGGAAAAATCCAAATCGGTTGCCCGGTGCGAACCGTTCGGAGCCGGTATATCCGACATTTGCTTCAAACAGGTACCTTCTGTTGTAGTCATACGTTGCCCTTCCTACAAGCCCTTCATTGTAATAGGGGAAGTCGGCACTATTATTTTTCTGTTGACGGTTGAACAATCCCATGGCTGAAACACTGTGTTTGCCAAACGTATTGCCATAATTCAGAGCCGCTTCATAATAGTAATCAGTGCTGTAGCTGTTCAGACCACCTACGTTGATATCCAGAGGTGGATTGAAATAATATTCCTGAGATTCAGCAGGGCTGTACTGAAACCATGGGTTTGCTCCGGCAACCCCAATCTTCGCGTAATCAAGAAGCCAGGTTTGGGTTGAAGGGTTGGCAGTGAGTTGCCTGTTGTTGTTGTTTGAACTGACAGAAACTTTAGCGTTGAGTTTAAGCCCTTTTAAAATGAAACTGAGGTCCTGATTAAAGATAAGGTCGGTAAAAAGTCTTGAAGTAAGGTCCTTGTTAAATTGTCCCATATTCATTGTGTTGTATGGATTTCCGGTGTACTCACCAAAAGCGGCTGCGTACCTCATACCGGAATCGTTGGGATAATTTGGATCAGGAACCTGCTGCAAAACCCATTCGGGATAATATGCCGGGAACCTTGCACCGCTGGTGGAAAAGAAATCTCTCCACGGGCTGCTGTTCGGGTTATTCTTCAGGTTAAGGGAACCTCCGGCGTTCAGGGACAATACTGTCGTTTTCGTAATGTTAAAGTCAAGGTTTATCCTGTAATTGAAGAGATTATTGGAGTACCCCATATCATAAAAATTCTCTTTCCGCTGTTTGAAGAAGCTCCCTTCATGCTGATAACCAAATGCAAGAAAATATTTTGCAAACTCAGTTCCTCCTGATACGTTCAAATTGGCCGTTGAAATCGGTGCAAATTTGTTGGCATTGACATCAAACCAGTTGACATCAGGATACCTAAGCGCATTAAGCGGAGTGGAAGGACTTTTATACTCCTGAAGTGCCGACTGAGGAATCAATGCTGAGAACTGCTGACCATTCATATAGGCCACGTTGAGATCAGTCAATGTGGTATAGGAATTAATGTAATCAGGAAGTCTTGTAGCCATCTGCACACCGGTGGAAGCGCTAAAGTCCAATTTTGGTTTGCCAAGTAATCCTCGTTTGGTCGTTACAATAATAACACCATTTGCACCCCTGGCACCAAAAACCGCTGTGGCAGAAGCGTCCTTCAACACAGAGATTGCATTGATCTCATTTGGGTTTACCTGAGTAAAATCACGTTCCACGCCATCCACAAGGACGAGAGGAGCGCTACCATTCCAACTTGAAACACCTCGCACATAAATTTCAGCAGCATTATTACCTGGTTCACCCTGTTGCTGGATAGTAAGGATACCCGAAAGCTTACCTGCGATTGCATTCGAAACGTTGGTTGCACCGGCCTGCATAAGCGTGGCATTGTTTACCTGGGTAACAGCACCGACCATGGTCTCTTTCTTCTGTGTTCCGTAACCAACGATCACAACCTCATCAATTCCAATAGTACTTTCTACCAAGGTTACATTGTAAACATTGGTTGAAGTGACCGGAACTTCTTTGGGTGTCAATCCCACAAAGCTAAAAATAAGGGATTTGGCGGTTGCTGGGATCGAAAGCGTAAATTTCCCGTCCATATCGGTGACAACACCGATTGTGGTACCTTTTACGACGATTGATGCCCCCGGTATTGGAGCTTTATCATCGCCGATCACCGTACCGGTGATTGTTTTTTGCTGTGCCGAAGCACTTAGTTGGGTAAGAATGAAAATCCCCACTAAAAAAAACGTTGCAAAGAGCAGGAAATGTCTCTTCAGGAAAAAATTTTGCTTCGCATCATTTTTCATACATGTCCATTTAGTTAATTTTCGTTAAATAATTACATCGACCTAAAATACTTAACAACAGTTATTTAATTGATATACAACATATTGCAAATAACCAAGTACTCATTAAGGCTAAGTCCAAAGTTAAAAATTATATAATTCAAAAAAAGGTTCAGGAAATGTTTTGACTGTTTCACGAATAATGCAATCGATTGTAATATCGTTATAGTATTGAATAACAGTTAATTAAATTAATGTCCATTTTCAAATATATGTTGTATAACATGTTTTCGGACTTAAACTATTTTTCATTGACCATGTCCACGATTCCAAATTATACTGATTATTAAAGTTTTAGGAATAGATTCGGTAAAGATTCCTTAAAATAGGTTTCTTCCAAAATGAGCTTAAATTAATATCTTTGGTAAAATAATTGTTACAATAATTTGAAATACCACGTATGTCCATCATTTCCATAGTCTTCCCTGCCATGTATTTCGCTCTGAAAGTCGTTTTTCAACTTTAGCCACAAACTCGAAATTTTTCATTCCCCATCTTGGGGCAATTACCATATTGTCGGGAGCTGAACTGACAAACCTTTCGACAACAATGGTAGGTTTCAGGTTTTCCAGATAATCGACCACTAATTCTGCATATTCTTCAACAGAAAAGAGATTAAACCTTTCAGGAAATTCAGCATATTGAGCTGCCATAGCAGTTCCGGTATGTATCTGAAGTTGGTGAAGTTTAATATTATCGATTGGAAGGGCTGAGATCGCTTTTGCCTGATCGATAAAATCGGTGTATCCTTCGCCCGGCAGACCAAGGATCAAGTGAGCGCAATTACGGATATGGAGCCTAGATGTTTCCTCGAATGCCCTGACCGATTCTTCCCAAGTGTGTCCCCTGTTGATTAGGTTAAGGGTACTGTCTTTAACGGATTCGATTCCAATCTCCACCATAATATAATAGTCGTGCGACAATTCTTCAAGCAGGTCAAGTACCTCGCTGCTGAGACAATCGGGACGGGTTGCAATCACGAGCCCAATCACACCCTGGCACTTTAATGCCTTCAGATAAAGTTTCCTGAGGGCAGTTACAGGCGCATAAGTATTTGAATACGATTGAAAATAAACAAGATACTCCATTGTGGGATATTTCCGTGAAAAGAAAGCTGTCCCATCTTCTATCTGTTTGGTCAGATTTGTTCTGGTGTTGCAATAATCTGGTTGGAAGGTTTCATTGTTGCAATAGGTACACCCGCCAATACCTCTAATACCATCCCGATTTGGACAGGTAAAACCGGCATTGACAGATATTTTCTGTACTTTTTTTTCAAAGAAAGTCTTGAAATAAGTCGAATAGTCATTGTACCTCTTTTTATGACCCCAGGGATAGGTGGACTCTTTTGTCATATTTTTATAGTTTGAAAAGCAAAAATAGTTTAATTCTTCACCTTTCCTCAAACGATAGTTTTATTATCTTTGTATATAAAATCTAAAGAAAGATGGAAGTAGCTGAAATAATAGTTGACAAACAACTTGTCGAAAAAGGAATTGCAGACTGGAAAAAACGAGTGGCAGACTTATATTCTACAATTAAAATCTGGCTTATCGACAGTGATTATTCCCTAAAGCCTGGTCCGAAATTGACGATGTTTGAAGAGTTAATGTCTCGGTTTAGTGTTCCGCCAACTGACATTGACACAGCAGATGTTTTCAAAAACAAAAGTTTTGTTCTTACCTTAAAACCAAAAGGACTTTGGATTATTGGGGTTAATGGAGGAATTGACATTCTTACGACTAAGGGCAATTACCAACTTGTTGACTATGCACCGCAATTTGAAACACCTCAATGGAAATTATTCAATGGAGCAAAAAAAAATGGAGTTGAATTTTCTAAACAAACTTTCTTACAACTTTTAAAGTAGTCTTTTTATGAATATTTTTGACCAACTTGGTGAAATCTATACCGAAATTGACAATTCCTATACAACTATTGAACTTATTTCCCATTCGCATGGCCATTTTAAAAAAGAGTCTGAATATGAACAGAGTTTCTTTGTTGACACCAAAAGGTGGAAAAAATTTCAACTTGATCAAGCAATATTATGACTAACGAAATAATATTGGACATGGTGGAACATTCACCAGTCCCGTTATCATACCAACTGTAATAGCTAATATGAAGCTATTATACAAGGACTTAAAGGGCTAACCCAAAGCACTACATTCAACAATTGTCTTTTCCAAATAGCTAAATTTTAGGGCCACAATTCAAGGTAATACTTCTTAATCAATACCTTACTTTCTGTTGGAAGGTCTTTTAGCATAACAGGTTTGTCCTGTGGGCGGATCCCTTTCTGGTTGATATCGCCAAAAAAGCTCCAATTTCGGGTGCTGCCCGACACAGGTTCTTTGGCTTTCACATCATAACGGGTAAAATCGATCACCATTTCAGGAGTATTCTTCTGCCAGTCGCGCAATGTGGCCAATCTGAAATTTTTGTTCATGTACCAACGGATTTCGTTGTTTGCATCCGAACCGCCAATCCCTGAACCCTTTTCTTCAAAACGGTAGTTAAATGAATTTTCCTTATAATGGTTCCGCCAGATCAGGCCAAATTCACCCTGCGTGATAAATTTCACATCCGGCCAACGTTTTTTGATTTCACTGAGCCAGCCTGTCAAACCAGAAACATCGATCGGGAGGCTTAACTCCCAGCAGTTGGTGACCCAGCCAAATTGGTTCAATTCAAAACCCTTGTCGAAATTCAGTGAAGTTGTATGGAGCATCTCCTGCAATCCTTTCTCCTTGCCATATTTACCCAGAGTCTCAATCGGACCGGCACCCATGCGGCTATTGAAACCTCCTGCAAAACCTTCCCTTCTGGCTGCCAGAAAATCCATCGACCAACCATCAAGATTCACACAATCGATAAAATCATCCTTCCCTTGCGCAGGTTTGCAGAAATGCTCTTTTGAAGGATAAAAGGGATAACAAACAGAACCTTCACCATCCTGATTGTCAATGGCATACTGGCTCCAGATATTGCCCTGGCAGACATGGATCCCCTCTTTTTCAGCCAGGTACTGCTGATTTGGTGCAGATAAGAAACCAGCTACTACGCTTAATGGGCGATAACCTTTCCCTACAATTTCGGTGACCCTTGCCAAACCATCGTGCAAATCCTTGTTGACCTGCTCCGTTGAATTATAGGCATTGGCAAAGTAAGCACCCGGGATAAATGTCACTTCGTCACCATATTTATAATGATATCCGGCTACCAGCTCCCTGATTTTTATATAGTTGGAAGTGGTGTCGTGCAATGCTAGCCAACTTAAAGCCCAGGTAACTTTTGCACCAGGGAACCCTTTTTCGATGGCATTCCTGAATTCGATCAGTTTGGCCGGTGTATGCAGGTTCCGTTCATCGAAGCCCTTATTGACATCCCTCGAAACTTCGATCTGGTTCACCCTGATCACGGAGTTGAAAGTCAGGTAACGGTTTCCAATCAAAGGGGTTTGGGAATCCTCCTTTTTACCGTTTTTGAAGGAGGTAAATGCAAGCAGCAAAAGAAAACCCGTAAAGACAATAAGTAATTTTCTCATATTTAGCTAATTCTATTCAAAAGTATGGTAAGCAATAAATTATCCCTTTTTAGTCTGTGTCGAATGTGCCATTGGAACTAAATATAGGTAGAACCAGAAAACAATAGGCTGTCCAAAAAGTATCTTTTAACGCAAAGTTCGCAATCCCGAAATTTCGGGATCGCTAAGATCGCAAAGTTAATTTTCTGTATTTTAATACTTTGCGATCCTTGCGATTTTATCTTTGCGAACCTTGCGGTAATTATTTCAGACTTTTTGGACACCCTCATTCCATCTGATTTCTACCCGGATTAAATCCTCGACAGGATTTTTTAATGAAATGAATTTACTTTTTTGCAAGCAACTCTTTGACTTTATTTTCCAAGGCCTCACCCCTAAGGTTTTTTGCGATAATTGTTCCCGATTCGTCGAGCAGGAAATTGGCAGGGATTGAATTGACAGCATACAACCTTGCAGCCTCGCTGCTCCAGTATTTCAGGTCCGAAACATGTGTCCATGTCAGTTGGTCTTTCTCTATCGCTTTCAGCCAATCTTCTTTCTTACGGTCCAACGAAACACCCAAAACATCAAACCCTTTGGTTTTGTATTCGTTGTAAACCTTCACAACATTGGGGTTTTCGGCACGGCAAGGACCACACCATGCAGCCCAGAAATCGATCAAAAGCAATTTGGATTTACCAATTTTTGATGAAAGGGCTATGGGTTTATCGTTTACGTCATTCTGTGTAAAATCCGGAGCTTTTTGACCAATGGCAACAGTCTTCATGATCGCAACCCTGGCTTTAAGGTCTTTAATCAGTGCGACTTTAGCAACAGAAGTATCGATTGTAGCAAGAAGGGATTCAATTTCAGCGGCTTCCAACCCATAGCTCATCCCTTGTAATACCGTGGGCGTAATGTAGGATGCAGGATGTTCCTTGATAAACTTTTTGTCAAAATCGGTCTGTTCAGCATCTATTTTATTGGAGATCTCTTCGCTGCTTTTTTCAAACTCAGCCATCTTTACTTTATCACCCGTTTTTTTAACAGCTTCGTATTCTTCGCGCAATTGGCGCATCCTTGTTTCAAAAGGCTTATGCGATTCCTGATAAGCCATGTACTCATCCTGGGTTTTTGATCCCGAAACGCTGGCTTTGCCCAATGAATCAACATGCCCCGTAATGGTCAGGTTGGCATTCTCAAGAAAAAATACAAGGCTTCCCCTTTTGCCTTTTTGACTCAGATAAACCCTGTCGGGATATTGTACTGGGCCACCTTTTAATACGAACTCCCCTTTTTTAACAACCGCAGAGTCGAGCGCCACAAATTTGCCTGCTTCCCTTTTCTGAAGCAGAACGGTAACAGTGTCAGGACCTGCTACTTTACCAGTTATCACATAATGGGGACCTTTGGGCTCAGTGCTGCATGAGGCAATAATTAAGGCAAAAACAAAAAGACGAAGTAAATTTTTCATGAATATTGATTTTGATTGTTTGTGACCATTTAATAAAATTAGCGTGTAAAAGTAAAAATTTTATCGTTCCAAGTAAGTGCATATTCAAAAAGTCTTTTTGATTTACAGGTACAGAAAGATTTATCTCTTTTACCCTTTGCGGTCTTAGCGGTCTTCACGAGAGATTCTTTTATTGTCTCGCAAAGATCGCAAAGTCACGCAAAGTCTTGTTTATTAGATTCTTTGCGGCCTTGGCGGTCTTTGCGAGAAATTTTGCCTGTTTTATGTCTCGCAGAGATCGCAAAGTTACGCAAAGTCTTATTTATTAATTTCTTTACGATCCAATCATTGCGATAAGTGAACACTTTTGGACTTCATCATAATGAAATATATATCCAAAACCCTATTTTATTAAAATCTCCGACTGTGCAGGTGTTACATTTACATCAAATGTCAGCCCTCCTTTCTTATCAGATTTTAAAGTCCTTAATGTCTGATTGTTACTATATATTGTAAACTGATGATCTGGCAATAAATTGCTGACAGAATAGGTCACTTTTGAATTCGCAGATGCAATTTGTTTAAAACCAACTTCATTTTCAGTGCATTTCGTCATTTCAAGTGCAAGGGAATTGGTCTTTGAAATCTGTGCTTTCAAAGACCACTGGTCTCTATTGGATACAAAATACTCCAAACAATCTTTAGCCGCATTAAACCCGAAATCATGGGTGGCGGCTATTTTATATTGCTGGTTAGAAACAGAATACTTTCCACTTTCGAGTTTGATTGTAAGTCGTTCACCCCTATAATTGTAATTCAGTTCTGTTCCCGAAAGTTTATCAGGTAGATGTGGATTGAGGTACAACCTGTTGTACATTGGGTTGACTCCATATACCGATTCGTACAAACCGACAAGTGCGAGGCAGTTTCCCGAAAGGATATCATCACCCAAACCATCCTGCTTGAGCCTTCCATACCGTTGAAAGGCAAGGCCATCTTTCTCGTAACGGGCAAGGATATTTTCGATGTATTTCAATGCAAGGTCGGGATGGTAGGCGGCATAGGCTTTTACCCCAACCGATCCCCACGAAAGGAAGATGTCACCATTTTCGTAGTTAGGAAATGGGAATTGCCAGTCGTTGCCCTCGCCTTTTTCGTACGAATACATGCAAAGCGGCCAGGCAAACAGTTTTTCCTTTTGCATCTGATCCTCAACCCGGTCAAGTATTGCTTTCGATTTCAGTTCATTGTCGCAAATGCCATAGGCAATGGCCATAAAATTGACTGGGACTACAAGGTTGTTCCCATGCACCGAACCGTCTTTGTCGAGCCAATGAACATACCATTTGTTTTTCTCGTCCCAGAAACCACCATCAGATGTTGATTTGTTGAAACTGACTTTAAGTGCAGCGGCATAATCTGAATAATAGGTTGATTTTTCTGAATCTCCCAATTGCTTTTCAATGGCAGACCATAAAGTAAGGGCGTAGTAGAGCTTGGCATTAACAAAGGCATTTTCCCACGATGCCCAGATGATGTCAATCCAGTCGGACCCTTTGCGTTGCGAATGGTCGATGTTCATCATCTCGACAAGGTGGTTTCCGTTGGAATCCCTTTTCAAAAGGTAATCCAGTGATTTTTCGCAGGCCGTTTTCTGGTTTCTCACCCAATTCAGATCGCCGCATTGGTTGTAAAGCTCTGAGACATTGGTGACATAATCGGGATTTGAATCGAACAGATAACCCCATTGTGCTTCGTAAAAACCAAGTGGTGTGGCAGTTCCCTTCATGGCATCGCTATCGTCGTATGCCCAACGCGATAAAACCCTTCCATCGGGTAAGACTGCATTATCCCTATAATAATCAAGACATTGCATGTATCCCTTCAGATAATTGTTGTCGTTGACGGCAATTCCGATCTGCCCAATGTACTGCTCATGCAAACAAATCGGCCCATAAGGGGTATGCCAACTGTTCCCGCCAAAATGTTTGGCATCGATCACGCCAATCCGCGCAATTGTATTGAGCAGGTTAGTGACCTGTTTTCCATCGATGCCAACCAGATTTCCGCGCCCGAATTCCTTGTTGTAATTCATCCGGGAGAAGGTAACCGTTTCAGAATACTTCCCAGCCGATAGCTGGAAGGAATCCCAGACATCGGTTTTCTGCCGGATAAACCTCCTTCTTTTGGTGTCGGGGTCATAGCGGTATTTCATCTCCTGGTCCGATACCGAAATTGCATAGTTCAAACCATCTTCTGAAGTCCTTGAAAATTTGGCCGATATCTGTTGGCCGGGAGAGGTCGCCGTAACTTTTAAACCGTTTCCGGTTGTACTGTTCCAAAAGGCGGAATAGCCAGAATGAACACCATAAGTACAGAGTTTTTCGTTGAAAAGATAGAACCAAGCCAGGCCACCATATTCAAGGAATGCCCCGTTCCAGGTTTTAAAGGAATCGAAATTAATAGAAGGGAATGAAACTTCTTCAACCATAACAGTTTTGTTGACAGTCCGTTCAATCGAGAATTTAATGTCGTTGTCGGTAATGTCAAATTTCCATGTCTCATTGAATTTAACATCCTTGTCGCCATACCGGATATTGGAAAAGGCCACCTGATTCTTAGTGGTCACCAGGGTTGGCAATTCAATTAGTTTTCTGGATGAGTAGGTTGACAAGGCTGTCCTCACTTCGGAATAAATTCCACCATTGGTTGAAACAACCGGTTCCCCGTTTACCTCCAATTTTGTTACCACGCACTTCTGGTTATAATCGAGAGTGAACATCAATTGGCTGTTGCCGAATGTAATGACCTTTTCAGAAAGTTGATTTTTTATAACGATCTGTCCTATTGCCTTATAGCTATTTGATAGAATTGTCAGAAGAATCAGGAATAAAAAGGGGCAATTTGTTTTCATCTATGGGATTTTAAAATGTGATTCAATTTATTGTTTGTAAAACGAAATAATAAAGCATATATGAAATGCCTCCAGCTTTAGAGGCTGTATATGAATGAATTGCCTCCAGCTTTAGCTATCAGGGTATGAATTGCCTCCAGCTTTAGCTGGAGTAACACGAAAGGCTTTAGCCAAAATATTGTTAATTGCCTTATAATTAATCACATAAAAAATTCGGCTAAAGCCTTTGCGATTATTCCTTTTTCTCCCATTATCAGGCTAAAGCCTGGGTCTATTCATAAGAGCATTGTATATTTCGTATTGCATTATTTATTGAGCATTTCGTCATTTTTCCGGTTCCCCAAATTTTTGTGCAAGTGCAACCCCAATAGGTTGATAATACGCTTTCATGGCAATTGGGTAAACAAACATCATATTCCTGAATATAGGATTTCCACCGACCGGTACTTCCGACAATAGGGTTTTCCAGACAAACTGCTGGTCGCCCATCGTCCCGGTTAAAAAGAAATTTCCGCTAAATTTTACCCCGTTTTTTATGTATTTGGCCTGACTTTTATTTGTCTTGCTATTCTTTGCCAAACTATGTTGTCCTGTCCTGACTAAGTCATAATATTCGGAAAGCGGATTTTTGGTGCTGTCTTTTTGTGAAATATTACCTTCTACAAAATAGGTCAACCTGGCATCCTTTTGCTTTGAAAAATAAACTGAGCTATCACCTTGTCCGACCGGGTCCATTTTCTCAACAAAGGTTTCAGGTATATCGAATGAAAGGCCATTTGCCAGGTTCTTCATACTTTTGAAATGAACAGTTGTATCGAGTGGAAATTCACTTTCAACGACAGTTGAACTCTCGTTTGACTGACAGGATCTGACAATCAAAAACCCTAATACGATGATTATAAATAGAAATATCGCGTATTGACGTCCCATAGTTCTGATATTTAATTATATACATATTCTCCAATGAAACACCGTCAGGTACTTCGTACACTGACGGGTTTTGAGAGTTGATCAACCCCGGCAGCGTCCTGCGGACCTGCCGGGGTTTTAAAAGAGGTATTGTTTTTTTTCTCAAACACCGTCAGGTACTTCGTACACCGACGGGTTTTGGGAGTTGATCAAACCCGGGGGTGTCCGGCGGACCTGCCGGTGTTTAAAAGAGGTATTGTTTTTTTCAACAAACGCTGTCAGGTACTGCGTACGCTGACAGGTTTGAGATCGAAAAAACCCGGCGGTGTCTTTTCTTCCCGCCGGTGTTTTTAAAAACGGAATCTATTTTTTTATCAAATGCTAAAATTTAAATCCCTCCTTCTTCGCAAAGAACTGATATTCCCTGATCATCCCGTTGTCCGATTGATCGGTCCGTGTCAGACAACGGAACCCTTTGATTTTTACAACTTCACCCATATCAATGACAAGTTCATGCGGATAATTAGGTTTTGAAGTTGAATATTCGGTATGCCAGAAGGTCGATTCCTGATTGTCGTAAACACGGTCGGCAGAATTGTTTTCAGCGTTAACTTCCTCACTGTCTGAATAGCGTAATTTCCATTTGGAACGGGGCAAGACAGTTCCATCAACGCCGGTAACTTCAATTTCGGCTAGAGTTGAAAAGCGATCGCCGGCTTTTTGGGGACTAACTGCTTTCAGACAGATATACCTTGCTTCCACAATTTGATCAAAAGTGATTGTTTTCCAGCCATGTCCGGGTGTAAACGCACCCGAATTCACAGGCTTTTCGTTCGTCAGATCAATGGTTTCACCTGCCTTGCGGTGAACAATTGACTCATCTTTGTAAATTTTATCGAGGATTGGATTGGCAACCCCTTCAATGGTAGTTGAAGGCGCACCTTCCAAATCGAGGACGATGATCTCGTTTTTTCCTTTCTTTAGCCAGCAACCCGGCATATACAGGGTTTGCTGAGGACCGATCTTCCAGTAACGGCCAATGTTGTACCCGTTGACCCAAACCATCCCCCTTCCATATGCTCCAAGGTCGAGATTGGCATCACCGGTCTTGTCAAGGTTAAAAGTGCCTCTGTGCCATTTTGGTCCGTCCCCTTTCTGAACCTTGAAACGGAGGGAATTCTGAAAATTATAATCAACCGGAAAATTGTAAACCTCCCAGTTTTGAAGGGTCGTTTTCCCTTTATCTGAGACTACCTCAACTTTTTGGGTAATCCCTTTCCGGTCGATGATGGTTTTGTCATAGTTCACACGACCGGTGGCATCCACCAGAATATCCAATTGCGACTCTTTTTCAATAACCGGGAGCTTAACTGAATTTTCGGCAAGACGTCGGTCTGCCTTGCCAATCAGTTTGCCGTTCACATAAACTATAGCCCAGTCATGCAAATCGGTCATTACAAGTTGACTTCCTTCTGTAACTGCTTTTATTTTAGTGCGGTACAAAATAGTTCCCCACCCCTGATTGAACTGCTCCATTGGTTTGATTTCAGTTGTTTGAATCGCTTTGGGCAGATTTTCAAACAGATTGGCAGCTTCCGTCATCTCAAATTTAGGAATCAATATCGTTGGTTTTGCCGCAGGAGCTTCAGGAACTACTTCCCCTTCGTTGAGGTAGTTTTTGAGCAGGTCACGAACTGCATAAAACTTATCTGTCGGCAGACCTGCTTCGCTGATCGGGGCGTTGTAATCGTAGGATGCAACATTTGCCTTGTAAGGTGGCGAATTGGCACCTCCCCATTGACCAAAGGTGGTGCCACCATGAGCCATATAAAGACTGAACGATATCTTCCTATCCATCATATCCTTAAGACTTCCAATAAAACTGCTTACCGAGCGGGTCTCATGTGGTCTGCCAAAGTAGTCAAACCAACCTGTCCAATACTCGCTGCACATTTTGGGAGCTGTGGGATTGAGTTTGGAATACAACCTGAACTGTTCTTCGATATTGGAACCGGCACCAAAATTGAGGGAGCTGTAAATGCCATTCACCTGGTAACTGTTGAAATTGGAACTCCAGTCACAGCGAAAAAGCTGCACCTTGTCAAATCCTGCCGTGCGGACTGCATCCCGGATCTCTTCCATGTATTGCTGGTCTTTACCCCAGACACCATACTCATTTTCAACCTGAACCATTAAGATCGGACCGCCATTCTGAAGCTGAAACGAAGCCAGTTGTTTACCAGCCTCATTGAGAAATTTTTTGGCGTGATCCATGAAAAACTGATCGTTGCGGTTGCGGACTTGAATATCAGTTTTTTTCAGCAACCACCAGGGAAGCCCTCCCATGTCCCACTCGGCACAAACATAAGGGCCCGGCCGAACAATGCAGTACATCCCGTTTTTCTGGATCAACCTAACAAACTCAGCTACATCGGCCTGACCGGTAAAATCGAATTTTCCCTCAACCTGCTCATGGTAGTTCCAAAACAGGTAGATGCAGATTGTATTCATCCCCATCGCCTTGCACATCTGGATTCGGTGTTCCCAATATTCACGTGGAATTCGTGGATAATGAAGCTCACCAGCCCTTACAACAAAGGGTTTTCCATTCAATAAAAAGGTGTTTTCACCAATTGTGAAGCTTTGTTTTACAGGAACCTGATTGCCTGCTGAAGCACTGATTGACAGGAAGATAGTCAATGCCAAAATAAAAAATAGATTGTTCATCATTGAAAGTTTGATCAGCCGAAAAATAACAATATAAATTGAATTTTAGGAAAAAATTAATCGCCGGGCTTTGGATTTTGATAAAATCGCTGATTTAGAGGGCATCGGTATGGTATCCCATATTATTGCTAACTGCCAAACCGATACCCGATTCCCGATTCAGTATTGAGCAATTTAGGTTTTGCAGGGTCTTCCTCCACCTTTTTGCGCAACTGGGCAATGAATACCCTTAAATATTGGGTCTGCTCAATGTATCCCATACCCCAGACTTCTTTTAAAATATATTGGTGGGTTAATACCCTCCCTTCGTTTTTTGCCAACAAGGCCAAAAGTGAAAACTCGGTAGTAGTCAGTTTAATTAATTCGTTGTTCTTGCGTGCAGTGTGGTTCGCTAAATCTATGATTAATGAGCCAAATTCCAATGTTGGTTTATCCGGAATAGATTGACTTTGCCGGATGGCAACCCGAATTCGTGCCAATAATTCTCCAGTACGGAAGGGTTTGGTCAGGTAATCGTTCGCCCCATAGTCGAGTGCTTTTACAATATCATCTTCCGAATTTCGGACCGATAGAATTATGACTGGTTTTTGATACCATTCACGAAGTTTTTTAAGGATTTCAAGTCCATCTGAATCAGGCAACCCCAAATCGAGGATGATCAAAACGGGATTCAGGGATGCTGCCAAAAGCAATCCATCTTTCCCTGTGGAGGCTTCGGAAATATTGTATCCATTTGCCGAAAGAGTTATTTCAAGCAGCCGACGTATTTGAACTTCGTCATCAATAATCAATATGGATCCCTCGTTTGTCATTTAATCAAGTTGCTTACTGAATTGGTTGATATCTGATATTTTAACAGGGATTGTAATTGTAAATAAGGCACCCCCATTCTGGCGGTTCCCTGCTGTCACCTTGCCTTGGTGAGCTTCTACAAATCCTTTCACAATGGACAAGCCCAAACCTGTACCACCTGCTTTGGCATCCTTTCCACGATAAAACTTATTAAAAACTGAGGATAGTTCCGATTCGGGAAAACCAGCCCCCCTGTCCATCACCTGAATTGTAAAAAAACCATTGTCGTAAAACAACTTGAGCCTGATGCTGCTACCAACTGGTGCATGTTGAGTTGCATTGAGAATCAGGTTGTGCAAAACCTGTTCCATCAACCCAAAATCGATGTTTACCAATGGCATATCAGCAGGAATTACTGTAAATAGTTGGAATGGCAATAATTCCTGTTTCAGGTTATTGGTTACTTTATTGACTAAATCATGCACATCGCACCAATCTAGTCTTGGGGTTATTCTACCCGATTCGAGGCGTGACATATTTAAAAGGTTTTCTATCAGTCGATTGAGGCGAACTGAAGCCGTATTGATCTCGGAATACAATTTTAGTTTGGTTTCTTCGGGGTAGCTCTGGCTTAAAAGTGTGTCCGAGGCTCCCATAATGGTTGCCACCGGAATACGTAATTCGTGGGAAATCGAATTAAAAAGGGTTTTGTAAAGTTTGTCAGATTCGTTCAAAACAAAAGCCTTTCTGGCTGTATTTCTCAAAAACTCGCGTTCATATTTTCCTGAAATCTGGGATAGAAAAGCTTCCCAAAATTCATTTTCTCCCTGGGTAAATACAATGAAATGTTTCACTGCTATAACACCTATATTGTCCGTATTTCCGGTTAAGGGGTAAAATGTGCAATCGGTTGATGGTAATGTATCTGTGTATTTTCCGGCTTTTATTGAGTGCTTGTAAACCCATTCAGTCGTACTTAATTCATTTTCAGATAGATGTATCTTTGTTTCGTTTTGAATACTGTTCTCCAGAAGATTACGTTCGTTTTTAAGGATGATGGCACATTCCAGGTTGAAATATTTTTGGATGTATCGAACAGCTATTTTAGAAACTTCATCAATACCTGTCGCCAGGGTTAATTCGCGGGTAAGCTGATAAAGTGCATGGGTACGTTCTTCTCTGATCCTGATTTTTTTTTCCTGCCGGCGAACCCGTGATGTCAATATACCATTGAGTAAGGCAATGATAAAAAACATAATCAGCATCAACACATCCTCAGGTTTTTCAATATGGAATGTGAATTGGGGAGGAATGAAAAAATAATTCCAAATGAGGGCACTTAAAGTAGCTGCCAGTAAAATTGGGCCAGTTCCGTAGAATAGTGCAAGGATTGAAACCAAAAATAGAAACACAAACGATACCACCTGATAACCAACAAAATCTTTTGCTATATAGCTTATCAGGGATGTGAAAGCCACAAACAGGAAAATTATGAAATATTGCGTGAGATTGGAGGTAAAAGAGGGAACGGAGAACTTCTCCTTATAACTGTCTTTCGACTGGCTATCGGAACCAAGAATATAGACATCAATGTTTCCACTAAACCTGATCAACCGGTTAACAAAGTTGCCCCAGCTAAACATCGTCAGCAGATTCCTGACACGGGGTTTCCCAATGATGATATGGGTTACGTTTTCTTTGTTTGCAAAATCAACAATAGCTTTAACAATATCGAAATTTGTAATGATCCGGAACTTAATACCAAGTTGTTTTGCCAGGTTGATATTCTTGTCGAGTTGTTCCCGTTCTTTAGTTGTCAACTGGTGTCCGGTCTCGATGTAAACCGCCTGAATGTTAGATCCCATAGAATACGACAGGTTTTTAGCCCACCTAAGGGAACGTGTTGATTGCTGGGAATAATCGATGGCAACCAAAAGATGCAACCCCGATTTCCATGGGCCGCGTATCCGCTTGTGTTGCATGTAATCGTGAAGTTGCTTGTCAACACGGTCGGCAACAATGCGCAATGCCATTTCTCGCAAAGCAGTAATATTCCCTTTGCGGAAAAAATTCGCCACTGCTTCCCGGGAACGTTCGGGATTGTAAACTTTACCCTCTGAAAGCCTGACTAAAAGTTCATCAGGAGTAAGGTCAACTACTTCAACCTCATCGGCATTTTCAAAGATTTCATCGGGCAACGTTTCACGAACGACGATGCCGGTAATCTGGGCAACTGTTTCTGAACGGCTTTCAAGGTGCTGAACATTAAGGGTTGTGTAAACATTGATTCCGTTATCAAGTATTTCCTGGACATCCTGATACCGCTTGGCATGACGGCTACCTGGGGCATTGGTGTGTGCAAGTTCATCAACCAGAACTATTTGAGGCTTTATGGCAATAATGGCATCCAAATCCATTTCCTGTACGGGAGTAGATTTGTAATTATAGATTTTACGTGGAACTAACTCAAAGCCTTCGACCAATTCAGCGGTTTCCTTGCGGTTGTGCGTTTCAATGTATCCAATGATAATTTCACAGCCTTTTAATTTCTCCGCATGAGCAGTTTGCAGCATAGTATAGGTTTTGCCCACACCGGCACACATACCGAAAAATATTTTCAGCTTGCCCCGTTTACTTTTTTCTTCATCGCTTTGTAATACAGCCAAAAGTTCATCAGGGTTTGGGCGATTATCATCAAAACTCTTCATTCCTTTATTTTATCAACGTCTAAATTAAGCAATAATACGTTAACTCTCTCTTCTCCCAGAACAAAAAATTGCGGCGTTTCTATATGTTGTTGAATGCATCGTAGAAGCTGTTGTTTTTGGGTTGAATTGAAATTTCGGGCTTTGGTAATTCTATTTACTTGTATTAATGCAGCTTGAGCAGAAATATGGGGATCCAAACCGCTTGCCGAAGCAAAAACCATTTCAGCAGGAACAACAGTAAGGTTGTCGAGCCCATTAAAAGTCACAAATTGGTGTCTTCGTTCAGCAATAAGGACCTTTAACTTCGGGTTGGATAATCCGTAATTTGATCCTCCTGATGGCAAAGGGTGATATGAAATTGCCGATGGGCGGGAGGAGAAATAGATGGTTGAATCAAATTGCTGACCAATAAGCTCACTTCCAATTGTTTGATTGTTCCTAATAATTATACTTCCGTTTGCTTTGGTGGGAAATGTCACCTGAGCAATTCCGGTAACCAACAAAGGATATAGAATGCCGGTTAGTATTGTGAAGAACATGAATACTTTTAAAGATGTCAAAAGAGTTTTCATATCATTTAGTACTGTTATAATATTCCACCAGTTCCTTAAGCTTCTGAATTACAGAATCTAATTCAATTATTTTTCCTGATGAAATAAGAATCAGGTCGTTAAGTTCGTCTTTTTTATACTGTTCAACTGAACTCAACTCCAGCTCCCTCTTCTTGATTAGCTGGTCAATTAAGTTTAAGATCAAATGTTCCATTATGAAAAATTTAAAAGTTAATTAAAATATCAATCAATTTAATCCCAATAAAAGGGGCTACCAGTCCTCCTAATCCGAAAATCAAAAGATTTCTGGTTAACGCAGCATTTGCAGAGACAGGGCGGTATCGAACACCTCTTAATGCCAAAGGAACCAGGAGAATAATGATCATCGCGTTGAATATAACTGCACTCAGAATTGCACTTTGGGGTGAACCGAGGTTCATCACATTTAAAGCAGAGAGTGGTCCGATACCGGTTTTCCCGGAATACAGAGAAATTGCAATTGCAGGAATTATGGCAAAATACTTGGCAACATCGTTGGCAATGCTGAAGGTCGTAAGCGCACCACGGGTCATCAGTAATTGCTTCCCAACTTCCACTACCTCAATCAATTTGGTTGGATTGCTATCAAGATCGACCATGTTTCCAGCTTCACGCGCAGCCTGGGTACCGGAATTCATTGCAATACCTATATCCGCCTGAGCAAGTGCGGGGGCATCGTTTGTGCCATCACCTATCATACCGACCAGATGCCCGTTGGCTTGTTCCTGACGGATCCGACGCAGTTTATCTTCTGGGGTGGCTTCTGCCATAAAATCGTCAACTCCGGCTTCGGCGGCAATGGCTGCAGCCGTCAATGAGTTATCACCTGTGATCATTACAGTTTTAATCCCCATTTTCCGAAGTTCTGCAAAACGCTGTTTTATTCCGCCTTTCACGATGTCTTTCAGATGAATAACTCCCATAACCCGATTGTCTTCAGCAACCACTAAAGGTGTAGCACCTTTACGAGCCAGTTCCGAAACAGCATCCTGAACTTTTTGAGGGAAGAAACCATTGTTGTTTTGCACAAATGATCGGATGGCTTCCGATGAACCTTTTCGGATTTGATGGGACTTTCCTTCAACGGATGTATAATCAACACCGCTCATTCGGGATTGCGCTGTAAAAGGAATAAACGTTGCATTGAGTTGATACACTTCGCGTCCACGAATATTGAATTTTTCTTTGGCAAGTATTACAATGGATCGACCTTCGGGTGTTTCGTCCGATAAGGATGAAAGTTGGGCAATGTTTGCAAGTTCTTCAACTGTAACGCCTTCTGCAGGGATAAAATCGGTTGCCATACGGTTGCCCAATGTGATCGTTCCGGTCTTGTCGAGCAAGAGAACATCCACATCCCCGGCGGCTTCGATGGCGCGGCCACTTGTGGCAATCGCATTGCGTTGTAAAAGCCTGTCCATACCACTTATCCCGATTGCACTCAGTAAACCGCCAATCGTGGTTGGAATTAAACACACCAGTAAAGCAATTAAGACAGGGATGGTTAAGTTTTGCGACAACGGCAAACCTGAAGCCGAAAGGCTGTACGCGAAAAATGCCGGAAGAGTTGTCACAGCCAAAAGGAAAATGATGGATAGGCCTGAAAGCAGAATCGATAAAGCAATTTCGTTGGGCGTTTTTTGTCGTTTTGCACCTTCAACAAGGGCGATCATACGGTCGATAAAGGTATTTCCTTGTTCGGAGGTGATCCTGATCAAAATCCTGTCGCTGATTACTTTTGTACCTCCTGTAACTGCCGAACGGTCGCCACCGCTTTCGCGTATCACCGGGGCTGATTCGCCCGTAATTGCCGATTCATCCACGCTTGCAATCCCTTCAATAACTTCACCATCAGAAGGAATGATGTCTCCGGATTCGCATACAACAATGTCACCTCTTTTTAACTCAGTAGCAAAAGCAGTAACCTCTTTTTTGCCCTCCATTTTTCGGGCTTTCGTCTGTGTCCGGTTATTTCTAAGGCTTTCGGCCTGTGCTTTGCCCCGCCCTTCGGCTATTGCTTCTGAAAAATTGGCAAACAAAACCGTAAACCAAAGCCAAACCGCGATCTGAAGGTTAAAGGATGAATAACTTCCTTGATAAATTCCTGCAAAGACTACAATTGTTGTAAGGAGCGACCCAATTGCCACAATAAAGATAACCGGGTTTTTAATCAGCGATGAAGGATTCAGTTTCGTTACACTATCTTTGGCAGCCTGAATCAAAATCCTTTTATTGAACAGACTTGTATTTTGCTTTGTATTCATCATTATTAATTTTCAAATTTTCAAATTTATCATCATTAAATGCTCAATGATCGGACCCAGAGATAAGGCCGGAAAAAATGTCAATCCACCAACAATCAGAATGACAGCAATTAACAAGCCAATGAACAACCAATTGTCAGTGCGGAAAGTACCTGCTGAAGGTGGGGTAATTTTCTTTTTTGCCATGTTACCAGCTATTGCAAGCACTGGAAGGATTACGCCAAAACGACCGATCAACATGCCTATACCCAATGTAATGTTGTAAAATGGAGTGTTTGCGTTCAATCCTGCAAACGCACTACCATTGTTTCCGGCAGCAGAACTGTATGCATAGAGGATTTCGGAAAATCCGTGCGCACCTGAATTGTTAAGCCCTGAAAGTCCTGCGTTTGTTACCGAAGCCATTGCAGTGAAAAGGAGAATGACAAAGCTTGGTGCAAGTATTGCAATTATGGCCATTTGCACTTCAAATGCTTCTATTTTTTTCCCAAGGTATTCGGGTGTTCTTCCTACCATTAGTCCGGCAATAAATACAGTAAGGATGATAAAAATGACCATCCCATACATTCCGGCACCGACACCCCCAAAAATAATCTCGCCCAACATGAGGTTGATCATGGCCACCATTCCTGCCAAAGGCGATAAACTGTCAAGCATCGCATTTACGGAACCATTTGAAGCTGCCGATGTGAATGTTGACCACATGACACTGTTTGCAATTCCGAAACGGGTTTCCTTGCCCTCCATCAGTGGCAAATTTCCGAAAATTGGATTGGCCGAATATTCGGCATACAGTGAAATGCTTAATCCGGCAACCAGTAGGATCATCATCACCGAAAAGATCGTCCAGCCATGAAGGGTCGAGCCAACCATTTTGCCATATGTATATGTCAAAGCTGCCGGAATAAGCAAAATAAACAACATCTCAAGGAAGTTGCTAAAAGCCGTTGGGTTTTCAAATGGATGTGCAGAATTTGCATTGAAAAAGCCCCCACCGTTTGTTCCGATTTGTTTAATGGCAATTTGGGACGCTGCCGGACCCATTGGTATAGCTTGTGGCGCGCCCTGTAAGGTTTGAATTGTTTCATAAACCTTGAAGTTTTGCACAACGCCCTGACCAACCAGTACAATAGAAAATAATATTGCCAATGGCAAAAGCACATATAAAGTCGAGCGCGTTAAGTCAGTCCAGAAATTACCCAATTGATCGGTGGTTTTGCGTGAAAATCCCCTGATCAATGCCAATAAAACAGCGATTCCGGTTGCGGCACTTACAAAGTTTTGAACGGTAAGCCCAACCATTTGGACAAAGTAACTTAGTGTTGTTTCTCCTGCATATCCCTGCCAATTGGTATTGGTAACAAAACTTATGGAGGTATTCAAAGCTGAATGCCAGGAAATATTGGGCAGATGTTCCGGATTCATTGGCAAGTAAACCTGAGTGAGTTGGATGATAAACAGGAAAACAAATCCAACCAGGTTGAACAGTAGCAAACTGTAAGAGAAAGTCTTCCAGTTTGTTTCTTCATCAGGTTTGATACCTGTAATCCTGTAGGTCAATCTTTCGAGCCAGCTCAAAACCGGCATCATCAAATGCTTTTCTCCATTATATACCTTGCTCATGTAATTGCCCAATACAGGTGTAAGGCCAATGAGCAGGGCAAAATAGATAACGACCTGAAGTAAATCATGTGCTGTCATGGCCTAAAATTTTTCAGGTTTAATAAGTGAAAAAAAAAGGTAGCCAAGGATAAAAAGAGCGATGATCGCTCCGGTGATATAACCTGTATGGTCATTCACCTCGATGGTTTGTGTTGTTGTCAGTAAAATTAACGCGTTCATATCTGATCATTTTTAAACGATACAAATTTGCAACGAAACTTATAAGGGCTTTGTAAGGATACGATTGGGGAGTATAAAGATTTTATAAAGCCCGATTAACCTTTCTATGAAATTGGGAAACAGTACAGGAATAAACGAATCTATGCAATTTTAAAGTTCAACTTTAAATTTACATAAATTCACTTGCATAGTCTAATTTTTTTATGTATTTTTAAAGTCGGATTTTAAATATACATACTAATGTTCATTTCGAGAGAGATTTATAATGAATTGATCGAATTATCTGCTTCGTTTCCAGTAATTACCATCACCGGACCGAGGCAATCAGGTAAAACCACCTTGTTGAAAAATATTTTCCCAAACATGAAATATTTTTCACTAGAAGATCCAGACACACGCCAGCTCGTTTTGGCGGATCCTAGAACCTTTCTGAATCATTCGGAGACAGGCATGGTAATTGACGAAATCCAACGTGCTCCGGAATTGGTTTCGTATATCCAAGGAATTGTTGACAACCTTCAAAAACCATGTTCCTATATTTTATCGGGTAGTCAACAATTCGAACTCTCCCAAACCATTTCCCAATCATTGGCAGGTAGAACCGCTATTTTGAGATTATTGCCATTTTCCATTCAGGAAATTCAGATCGTCTCGACAAATCTGGTTGTGGAAGAACTCCTATACAGAGGGTTTTATCCACGTACTTATACCCAGCCAACTGTAAATCCAACGCGATACTACAACAGCTACCTTGAAACCTATATTGAACGGGACCTTCGAAAACTTATTAATGTCAAGGATTTAAGACAATTTGAGCTATTCGTGCGACTTTGTGCAGGAAGGGTCGGTCAGATTTTTATTGCAAGTAATCTGGCCAATGAAGTAGGAGTCTCGGTTCCTACTATCCAATCATGGATTTCCATTCTTGAGGCTTCCTATATCGTCTATTTGCTGCAACCTTACCATGCCAACATCAATAAACGCCTGACAAAATCTCCTAAGATTTTCTTTTATGATGTCGGGTTAGCGGCTTTTCTTTCAGGTATAAATGAATCCTACCAACTTTTAAATAGTCCATTGAAAGGGCCATTATTTGAAAACCTTGTGGTAATGGAAATGCTCAAAAACAAGTACAACCACTTTAAACTGTATCAACTCTATCATTACCGCGATAGCAACAACAATGAAGTTGATCTGATTCTGGATTATACGACTCATGTTGATGCCATAGAGATCAAATCTTCTAAAACATTCGACAAGAGCTTCTTAAAGGGATTAAAACACATCCGCGAGGTTTTACCTGATAAAATAAGGAATACGATTGTTTGCTATTCGGGCGAAATGGAACAAACACTTGGTGACAATAAACTAGTCAATTATAAAAATATCACAAGATATTGATAACCTATCAGTTAAGATTCATCATGACCTCACTGAGGTTCACATCAATATCCAGATCCATTTTTTTGCGCAATCGGTACCGGTGGTTTTCAACACCTCGAACCGAGATGCCCAGGAGCGGGGCGATCTCTTTTGAGGAGAGATTCATCCTCAGATAGGCGCACAGCCTCAGGTCACTTGGGGTTAGTTTTGGGTATTCAGCCTTAAGTTTCTTGATAAATTGCTCGTGTGCCCTTTCAAAATTGGTATCAAAAGTTTTCCAATCGTCATGGTTTGAAATGTTGTCATCGATTTTCGTGACGATCTGCTGGTAATATTTGTCGGGAAAGCGCGATTCGAGCTGACCTTTCTGTACTTTCAGGATACGTTTCAGGTCAAGCAAAAACTCATTCTTTTTAATGATCGACATGGTCGAATTTGCCAGTTCCTGACTTTTGAACGAGATCTCATCCTGAAGCTTTTCATTTCTTAATCGAATCAGCTCCTGCTCTTTTTCCTCCCTTTTCCTTACCTCTTTTCTGCGCGTCTCTTTAATTATGATGAGGCGGAACAAAATAAGTAACAAGATAATAATTAAAATGTATCCAAGTTCTGCCCAGACTGTCAGATACCAGGGTTGCAGAACCACCAGTTTGATTTCTATTGTTTTACTCTCTGATCCCCAGGGATCAGACGCTTTTACCAGTAAGGTATAGCTACCCGATGGGAGCCGTTCAAATTTAAAAACCGGTATTGAAACCGGGGATCGCCAATTCAAATCGATGCCTTTGAGGTAGGCTTGAAATGAGATCTTGTCAGTTGTAAAATACGGGAAAGAGAATTTTAATTGGGCATTGTTGCGTGAATACCTTATCGTATAAGCAGACTGTGTAGAAGACAATGTATCGTTTCTTCCACGAACGTTGGTAGTTATAAATTCCTTTAGACCAAGGTTTTTCTCCCTGATGGGTGATGTGTGTCCGGGTTCACCGGCATTTAGAAGGGCATAACCATTTTCGAGGCAAAGAATTGCCGTAAGCTCTGATAATGGGACAATATTTTCGAAATTTTCTATTATCTGATTGTTAAACAATTTGTTAGGATACTCCTTTATCAATTTTGTCTGTATATCGCTTATCCTGAACAGAACAATGGATTCATTGGTAACCAACCAGTAATGATGATTAGGTGCTGCAACAATCCGATGGGCTCTTGAGTATTTTCCCAACATTTTGTTTAAGTCTCTGTATTCAACAATCGAATCCTTGAGTTCGTCATAGGTAAACAATCTATCACCAGTTGTAAAAACCATCCTATCTTCAACTTTAAACGGATGGATACCGTTATCCTTTTTAAAAGGGGAGTCCTGCCCATAATAGACCGACTTAACAACTTGATCACGGTTTTCCGAAAGTTTCAGCCTGAAAATTCCCCGGTGCATGTGTCCGGCCCAGATATTTCCATAAATATCCGCTTCAATGTATTGGATCAGGTCGTTAAAATTTCCAATATTCCTGAACCATTTTGGTTCATTCCCGGTAAAATCAAGGGACACAATATTGGAATAGCTAGATTGTAAAAGAAATCCCGGCATCTTTGGATCAGGGGTTAGGGCAAAAGCACCGCTTATTTCAGATATTTTTTTCAACCCTTGATCTTTAACAATATATGTCCCATTGTTATGACCGATAAACAATGTGTTATTGATAACCCTGCAATTCCAGACCTGTCCTTGTGATTGCGGAACCAATGTATAATTCATGTCTGAATCTCCAACTTTCTTACAATATAGACCCTGATTGGTCCCCAAATAAAACTTGTCTTTAAAAATAACTGCTGAATAGACTGCTCCAACATCTCTTACCGGATGCAGATCATAAGAACTTTCCCCACGAAAGGTGACAAAATCGATACCGCGGTCCAGAGCTTGCCAGATATTTAGATTCTTGTCGATTGCGATGCCAAGCACTGTATTGTTCTGTAAACCATTCTGGGTATTGAGTTTAAATACCATTTTCCCTGTTTGATCAAAAGCAATGATCCCATCCAGAATTGTCCCTATGATTAACAGTCCATTAGGGGAGAGTGAGGCTCTGTTCACTTTGTTTTTAATAAAATAGCCGTTCCATTCGGGATTAAGAATTTCAAATGACCGTCCATCATAAATATAAATCCCCTCCGACGCGGTTCCAATGATCAACTTTTTATTATTGTCCTGAAATAAAAACCTGATTTGTTTATTCCTGAAAAAAGCTCCTGTGAGATAAGGTTTTAGCTGTTCATTTTCAATTGTATATAAACCATCTGAAAAATCTGTAACAATCTGTTTATCAATACAGAACATTGAATTTGAGAAGGAAGCAAACTGAACCGGGCTGATGTGCAAGCCATCCCAAACCAGAACCTGCATAAACGAGTGGAAATAGACTTTATTGCCGATTGGGATAATATCCCAGAATTCGACATTGGGGATAAAGTATTTCTCAGCGAGTGGGGTCAAGGAAATATAATACAGTGCTCCGGTAGCATTTCTCTCCCAATATCCAAGTTCACGATAACCGCTTGTATAAATCCGATTATCCTTATCAATTGATACACATCGTATTATATTCCCATTTGGGATGGGATATAGTTTCCAGGTAACGCCATCAAATTCGAGCAACCCTTTATTATTGGCAAAGAAGACATTCCCCGCCAAATCACTTGTAACCGACCAGTTTTGGTTATCGGCAAGATAATCTGCCTTTGAGAAATTTTTAACGACTGGATTATCATAATTAAAGGCAAATGCTTCAGTTTTACGGACGAACAAAAAGAAAAAAAGAATGGTAACACCCTGTATCAACCTTTTTCCTATATATTGCCGAGATTTTCTGTTGAACCCCATCTTAAAAAATAACAGTAATTTAACTTTATATAGGCTTTATTAAGATTTTAATCCATCGGGGAAATAACCAACAACAGACTAAATCTGCCAATAATTTCGCAATTTATAAAAAAAATAACACTCTACTAAGGTTTTTGGAGCTGTATGCCAAATAATAATAATCTATTGCCTGATCTTATATTTCTATATATTTCAATATATTACATTAAACTATTTCATTTTGATGTGGTAATCGTGAGGTAATTTTTCAATCGAAAATCCTTGGAGTGTCAGAAGTGTACCCTTTTTCTTTTAATCTGAATGCCGCCCAACTAAATTCGCCACTAACTTTTTAAAATTTAACGTATGAGAAAACTTATTTTTCTTTTGTATCTTTTTCTAACAGCCACCTTCCTGAATGCCCAACAGGCATCAACCATTTCAGGAAAAGTTACTGATAATACCGGGAATGGTTTACCTGGTGTATCGGTTGCAGTAAAAGGCACTACCCGCGGTGTGATAACTGACAATAGTGGTGGATATACCATTCAGGCAACCAATCAGGCGACGTTGGTTTTCAGCTTCATTGGTTTCACAACCCAGGAGGTTATGGTGAACAACCGCAACTCAATCAATATTCAGCTTCAGGAGTCAACTGAACTGGTTGACGAAGTTGTTGTGGTTGGCTATGGCACTCAAAAGGTCAAAGACCTTACCTCTTCCATTACGACGGTCAAATCGGCAGACCTTGTGAAGACACCGTCAGGTCAGGCTATGCAAGCTTTGCAAGGTAAGGTTGCCGGACTTCAGGTCGTCAGCAACGGTGGGCCGGGAAATTCCCCAACAATCAGGGTCCGCGGTGTCGGGTCGTATCCCGGAAATAACAATGAAGCTCCCTTGTATGTGGTAGATGGGATGTTCTTCGACAACATCGACTTTCTAAACCCTTCCGAGATTGCATCAATTTCTGTTTTAAAAGATGCTTCTGCTTCGGCAATTTATGGGGTAAGAGCCGCAAACGGTGTGGTATTGATCGAAACCAAGTCGGGAACCCTCAACCAAAAAACAGAAATCACATACGATGGATACTATGGATATCAGGTTGCCCAGAACGTTTTGAAAATGGCCAATGCTGAACAGTTCACTACAATGGCCCAGGAATCGGGGTCTGTCCCTGATGCAGGTTTTATTTTAAACGCGATGCAACGTTATGGCCGTAGCCGCATCAACCCCAATGTTCCTGATGTGAATACCGATTGGTACAAGGAGATCCTTCGCCCAGCAACCATTCAGAACCATAGCTTAACGGTAACCGGTGGAAACCAGAAAGCAACCTATTCTTTGGGAGCCAACTATTTCGGACAGGATGGAATTTTGGATATGAAAAACAATTATGAGCGTTTCAACCTGAGGTCCAAAATTGATTTCAAGGCAACCGACTGGATGACCATCGGTGGAAATATGATTTCGAGCAACGCTGTGAAATTTGGGGAAGAAGCAGGTGCATGGAGCCAGGCTTATTTTGCTGTTCCTATATTACCAATATACGACCCATCGAATGTGAACGCCTGGCCCGATAAGTTCGCAAATGCCCAGGATCTTGGCTACCGGAGCGGTCAAAATCCGTTCCCAACACTAAATTACAACATCAACCGTCTCAAAATCAAGAAAAACCTGACCAATTTCTATGTCAAGCTGGACGTGGTTCCCGAAAAACTATCCTTTAAAACAACCTATAATCAAGCCTTTACATCACTTGATGAGCGGATTATCAACTTACCGTATTTTATTGGCAATAGTTTTCAAAGGGCCGATGCTGCGATAACTAGGAACATGTCAGTCTTTACCGACAAGGTATGGGATAACGTATTGACTTACAATGATAAATTTGGGAAGCACAGAGTTGTTTTAATGCTTGGAAGCTCATTCAGGGATGAATCGTACAACCAGTTAAGTGCGAGGGGTTTGAATTACCCAACCGATAAGGAGCAATCATGGTACATCGATCAGGCCAATTCTATTCCGGCTACCGATGTTCATGATTCAGGAAGCAGGCAATATGGTGTTTCCTACTTTGGAAGGTTGTCGTACAATTACAGCGACAAATATTTGTTGTATGCCACGATGAGGGCTGACGGAAGTTCCAAATATCAGCAGAAATGGGGTTATTTTCCAACAGTTGGTGCCGGATGGGTTGCCTCCGAAGAGGGTTTCCTGAAAGACAACACAGTCATTAACTTCTTGAAATTGCGTGCCAGTTGGGGACAACTCGGAAACGATAACATTCAGGCAAGTGATGGGGCAACTACAACAAGCGTTGTGAAGACCGCCATTAACGGTGTACTAGTGTCAGGCACAAATACTTCAAGTACTTTCTCATCCTTAAAATGGGAGGTTACAGAGGAAACCAATGTTGGCCTTACTGCCAAGTTATTGAAAAACAGGCTATCTGTTGATGCGGATTATTTTATCCGAGATACAAAAAACGCAGCCATCTATGTAACGATTCCTGCAATCGGGGGAAGCGTACTTAAAAATGTGGGTGTGATCAGGAACTCAGGTTTTGAAATGGTGGCGAGCTGGAACGGTGACCTCACCAAAGACCTGAAATATAGCATTGGGGCAAATATCTCGACCCTAAAAAATGAGGTTCTCGACCTTTACGGACAGCCTTATATCGACGGCGGCAGTGCCGAATTCCGCCAACGTTCAATTGTTGGGCAACCGCTTCTCGCTTTCTATGGCCGCCAGGTGATCGGTGTCTATCAGAACCAGGCCGAGATTACCGCAGATCCTGCTGCTGTTGCAAATGGTTTGGTACCAGGTGATTTCAAATACAAAGATCAGAACGGGGATGGCAAAATTGATGACAGCGACCGTGTTGTATTAGGGTCCTATTTTCCAACATTCATGTATGGTTTAAATTTGGGGCTGACCTATAAAAACTTTGAATTCACGGCCAATATGCTGGGACAAAGTGGCAATAAGATCCTGAACCGTAAACGCGGCGAAATCATCTGGACTGCAGACGGGAATATGGATGCCGACCTTGCCTTAAACCGTTGGCATGGAGAGGGTACCTCCAATAAATACCCTTCATCATCAGGATTGCGAAGGGGATGGAACCAAAAGATGAGCGACTATTTTGTAGAAGACGGATCGTTTTTCAGGATTCAAAATGTTCAGTTGGCCTATAACATCAGCAAGAAACAACTGTTTGGGGCTAAACTCCCTGAAACAAGGATTTCATTAACAGCCGACCGTCCTTTGACGATGTTTAATTACAACGGATTTAATCCGGAAGTAGCAAACGGGATTGATACACAAACGTATCCTGTACCTGCAGTTTATACCATCGGGCTTAATGTCAAATTCTAATTGCTAAAACATTACTAATATGAAACCAATAAATTACTTCAAAAAGTTCGCGTTTTTAGCGGTACTACTTCTGGCTGCCTCCTCGTGCAATAGCTATCTTGATAAACCTGCTGAGAATAAATCATTTACCAAGCAAACCGATTATACCATTTCAGGCAATATGATTTTGCCATTGATCGGTGTATATACCGAGTTTAATGGAACACAATGGGAAAATTTCCCGCTGATCTCAGTAAGGGGCGATGATGTCAATGCAGGTGGATTAGGCGATCAGCAAGATTATGCAGAAACTGACAAATACAACTACAACAAAGATTTCTGGATGTACAACTCGTTATGGCAGAACCTTTATGCCGATATCTTTAATGCCCATTCCGCAATGGAACAGATTGCCTTATACAAGGAACATGCAACAAATAAGGCACTTGCAGATCAATACATTGCAGAGGCAAAAACGTTGCGTGCATGGTGGTTGTTCAATTTATCGCGTGTCTGGGGTTCGGTTTACATTCCGAAAAGTTCTGATCCTTCCGAATTGTTGGTAGCCAGTTTATCCCCAAAGGACGAGGTCATGAAACACATTTCCGACCAGATGGATGAAGCGATTGCTATGTTACCTGCTGTAAATCCAAACGAACGTTCTGATGTGCGTGGTGGTGTGACCAAATATACTGCCCTAGCAATCAAGGCCTTGGCCAATCTTGAACTGAAAAATTATCAGGGTGTTGCCGATGCAACTTCACAGATCATCAGCTCCAATAAATTTAGTCTCGAACCGGATTATTACAATCTTTTCAAACTAAAAGGCAAACTGAACAAAGAAAACCTTCTTGAGATGCAATATTCCGATTTTGGGCAAGGGTCGGGCGATAACTATGGATATTTGTTTGCCTTTTTCGGACCTCAGGGTTGGACTCCAAAAGTAACCGGAGCAGGCGATGGCTGGGGTTTTTATGAACCCAGCTTGAAATACATCAAGTTTATGATCGACAGGGGTGAGACCACACGTCTTGAAACAAGTGTGATCTTTACAAACCGCGGTATAGCCGAGATTAAAAAAGATGCCAAATATGCAACTTTGCCGGCATGGATTTCAAACACGACCAAATCTGGTGATAGATTCAACGATTACGCACGTGCTTTGTTTGCTAGCGGCAAGCAATACCTTCCCTCCGACCAATTGACGCCCGGACGTACCGATTACGGAACAAACAAGAACTTTACCTGCATCCGTTATGCTGAAGTCTTGCTGATGCACGCTGAAGCACTTTCACAGGGAGCTACCAGTTCAGGTTTGACAGCAGTGGCTGCTGTAAACCTCATCAGGACAAGGGCAGGTTTAACCGCATTGGCAAGCGTAACTACCACCCAGGTTATGGATGAGAAATTTGCCGAACTTGCAATGGAATGGGGCACCCGTTTTTACGATATGGTCAGGCTTGGGAAAACCACTGAGCTAAGCTATGACGGCAGGACCTATTCCGATACGAAAGCCTTCCTTCCTTATCCGCAGAATCAGGTTGACTTACTTCCAGCTTTAAAAGGTAAATAACCACTAATAATCAACCATATAAAAATGTTTAATATGAAAATTTTAAAGAACATACTTGCATTTTCTCTGGTCATGGTATTGGCTATGTCGTGCAACAAAGGGATCGACCCGATTACATTTGTTGATCCGGGTGCCGACAAATCAAGTCCTGTAATTACAGTTGCTTTTCCTGTTGAAGGGGCTAAGATCCAGGTACCTGAATTGATCACTTCCGTGAGCATCCAATTTGAAGCCACCGATGATATCGAACTCAAATCGATTTCGGTTCTGATGGATGGGACTGAGATTGTAAGTTACAGTCAGTTTAAGGATTATCGCCGTGCCCTGGCGACTTATGTGTACGATAAAGTAACCAATGGATTGCATGTCCTTACAATTAAAGCCACTGACCTTGGGGGTAAAGTAACAACCAAGATTGTCAACTTTGAAAAGCGTCCTCCCTATACACCTATTTATGCGGGTGAAATTTTCTACATGCCTTTTGATGGCGACTATATGGAGAAAGTCAGTTTTGTAACTGCCACAAAAGTTGGAAACCCGGGATTTGCTGGCACAGCCCTCAAAGGTGCAAATGCTTATGCAGGGGCAACTGATTCCTACCTTACTTTTCCAACTACCAATTTAAAGAATGCCGAGTTCAGTGCAGCCTTCTGGTACAAGTCAAATGGTGCCCCTGACCGCTCGGGAATCATCACGATCAGCCCTTCAGGAGCGGCTTCTTTTGATGCAAGCAGGACCAAAGGATTGCGCCTTTTCCGCGAAGGAAGTGCCACGTCGCAGCGGATCAAATTAAATGTCGGAACTGGAGCAGGTGAAGTCTGGAATGACGGAGGCCTGGTTAATGTAACAGCCAACAAATGGGTACATCTTGCATTTACGGTATCGTCAACTGCCTGTACAATTTATATCAATGGTGCGGTTGCAGCTACAGTTCCTTGCAGTGCAATTGATTGGACAGGTTGCAATTCGATGTCGATTGCTTCCGGTGCACCAAACTTTTCAGATTGGGGCCATTTATCCGACAACAGTTTTTACGACGAGTTGAGGATCTTCAACAAGGCTTTGACTTCCACCGAAATTCAGAACATCATCCTCAATGATTCCCCATATGTTCCAAAATACAGTGGAGAAGTACTTTATATGCCTTTCGACGGAAATGGGAAAGAATACATCACCAATACAAATGCCACGACTGTTGGATCACCGACCTATGTTGATGGGAAAATAGGAAAATCGTACAAGGGTGCTACCGATTCTTATCTGAAATTCCCGGCAACAGCATTGAAAAATGCAAATTTCAGTGCCGTATTCTGGATGAAAGTGAATGCCGTACCCGACAGGGCAGGTATCCTCACAATTAGTCCGACAGGTGCTGCCTCATTTGACGCGGGCAGGACAAAAGGATTTCGTTTCTTTAGGGAA
>JBAXWR010000006.1:0-71313 GCA_037128295.1 Mariniphaga sp. | reverse complement strand
CTTTAGTTAGTAAATACTTATAACAGAGATTCTTTTAATTTGTCTTCTTTTTCCACCCCGGCATTTCGTCAAGTGTAATCACATTGGCAGCATTGTGGACTGCCTGAATCTGTTCTATTGAATTTTTCTTGAATTCAAGTTCCGACCAGCCCATGAAAAATGCCCACCTGGGTTGAGCCGACAGTTGTTCAGCAGTTGGAAGTTTCTGACACTCCCCAATTGCAATGGGCTTACCTTTGGAAACTGATACCATTACATTGTACTTTTCGGGGTTATAACCACTATTGTCATTATAGACATCCAAGGCTGCCAGATCCCAATATTTGTCACCGGGATTATAGACTTTGGCATCCTCCTGAAGGGTATCAAAATCCTGGATATCCCAAACCCAGATCAGGTTGGTCAATTTCTTTGTGTGGGTCATATAGTCGTGCAGCATCCTGTATAATTTAGTTGTCCCATCCGGGCCGGGACGTCCTCCCCACCAAAAGGCTCCCTGGTTCATTTCGTGCATCGGACGCCAAAGTACTTCGACCCTTTTCTTCTGTAGAAACATCAGATAACCAGATACTTCATCGACCCTTTCCTTCCATCTTAGATTCAGGGGGGAACCATCGGTCGTTAATTCCTTCCACTGTTCATTGGTCAGTTTGCTTTTCACCCCTTTTGAATCCCAGCCACAAGGTTCCTCTAAAGCAGGGTTGCAGGAATGCCACATGATGTTGACCAAAGCCCCATTGTTCCATTGTTTCAAAGCCTCATCAACCATTAATTGCCTGTTATTGATATTATCCTGTTGGAATAAGAAATCGCCACTCCACAATCCGGGAAACTTTCCGGTAACAGAATCAACCTCATTGGTCCATCTGGCAGGTTCGGCATTGGGTTCCCTATTGTGAATTCCAGCAACAGTTTTAACCCCTGAAATAAACTTCAAATAATTAATTGACTGAAATTTTGATTTCTTCCTGGCATTGGCAGGAAAATAGGAGCAACATAATAAAATGATCAGCAAAAAGAGGATTGAATTTTTCACTGGTATAAAATTTGAAATGAGGAGATCCTACATTAAGAAAGTTGATTGCGGTATCAATTGAATACCAATCAACCATCTATTTCTATAACTGATTGATTTACAATGTTCTCATATTTAACAAGTTTCAAAATCACCGAACCAACAATGCGAATATCCATACGAACCAGAACCGGGAGAAAGTTTCCATCATCGGTAAACCAGATTGTTAAACCATCCTGTGTTTTGAACATGCGGCCAGCCTCCACAACAGGACAGATTTTCAAGCAATTGATCTTTCCGAATTTGGTTTTAAGGGACTCTTTTCCCATGTACCTGAGTTGGAACGGGAAGATTTCATCGGCAAAATACATGTTCACAAAAATCACATCCCCATCTTTAACTCTTGAATAATCGATCCGCCGCAGGTAATAGAATGTCGAAGCCAGATCAAGAATTTTTTCGGGAACCTGATGTAAACCCGATAGCATTGAATAGACGGTATTGTTTTCACGATCATAAGTGACAACATTGTATTTCGTGTAACTCCCCTCCTTGATGTTGCGGATCTGTTTATATGGCAGGTTGGTCTCTTTGTCGAACCAACTTTCATAGACATCTTTTACACCATAAAGTTGTTCGGCCACCCCCGTCGTCTCACCAACTGCAATGGCATGAAAGACCGGTTTGTTGTTGTATTCGGCCTCTTCGAGTGTTAGGGTGGTTGCCCCACCTACAATAAAACCATATTTTATCTGGTAACTGAGCTTCTCGCCAGCCTTAAAAACTGTATTTGGCTTGATGGTAGGAATATATAATTCCTGTCCTTTAACTACGGTAACCAGAAAAAAGATCAAAAAGGTAAAAATCAAGCGAACTGTCATATGCAGATTTTTGAATGAATAACAGAAATACTTATTCTAAAGTTTTGTGATCAACAAAATTAAAGAAATCTATTGACAAAAACCCGGCCAGGAAACGGCCTCCGAATAGTGGACAGGGTCAATTAAGCCATTTACCACATTAGGGGCTGTACCCCATTTCCGTCAATATAATTATAATATATTGGTAATCTGGTATATAAACTAGAAAAGTGTGGGACCCAACCCGCGAAAATTGGAGTCAGTCTCATCCCTAATTTTTTTATGTGGCGCCGGTTCGATATGAAATCCAAAAAAGCTCAAACGATCCGTGCGCCGCGAGTTCAAGTCGTGCAAAGGATGAGACAGAAATCCCAAGGCACATGGACACTAAAACAAACTTTAGGATGCAGTGTCCCAGTGACTTATAGCAAATGCCAGCACGAAGATTGTCTGCTTTCCAGTCACCCGGACACTAAAACAAGATTCGAACGTTTTTCACGTAATTCAAATAAATGTCTGAAAATAAGTAAATAAGGTTAGGCTGTATCTTATCCCATATCTATTAAGGTTGAAAAAACAAAAATAAGGTTTTAGAAAACACGAAAGCATATTTTATATAAGCAGGATTTTGGAACAAAAACCATAATTTAAATAAGCAGAATTTTGAAAGATTAACCTATATTTTTTGATCGAAACAAACCTTATTTTTTCATTGCTTCACCTTAATAGCTCGGGTTATCCTTCGAACCCAACCTTATTTACCTGATTCAATGGTCATTTCCAATAAATTAACAAGCATCTGCACTTGCAGGTCACATGATATAAAAAGCCGGTGGCTACCTGCGCCGCTTAAGCCGCTATTTTGAACATGAAGTTGCCTAAATATTTTATAATGAAAGCCAATTTTCAATTTGTGTTTACCGATCTGTTTCATTGTGAAGAAAATCTTACTCCTATCCCAATTCCTACCTCGTAGAGGTTACATTATTGTAGAAAAAGGACCATCCCACGAGACCTTGCGGCGCAATCAGGATGATGTTAAAAGATCAAATGCCATCTGCGCCGCAATGTGTTGGCGTGATTTGGGAATAAATTTGGAGGGAATTTTGAGCTAAGCTATGGATGAAGAATTTATTGCTTCAAATTATCCCAAAAAAGTTTAAATTTGTTCGTTTAGATAAGACTGAAAGCATCATAGATTAATAGAAGGGTAATATGACGTTCTGTACCGATTCTTTAATTGTAAATCGAATCGCCACGAAATAGATGAATCTGAATAATCGTGATTTTCAATCACTTAAGAGTTTAAATTGAAAATTTTAAGATACGATGACTGATACTAACATTAAACCTGGCATCATTATCAACATGCGTAAACGCCTTTGGCGGGTTGATGAGTTTGATGGTACCGAAGTAGTGGCTACCCCAATAACCGGGGATTCCAATGACCAAAGAATATTTCTGGCAAATGTCGAAAATATCAGGGAAGAAAGATTTGAGAAAATCAGTTCAGAATTACCTGGTGACCTATCTGCCCAAAGACTTTTGTTAAGAGCCTATCAATTTGATTTGATTCACGGTTCTGCTCCCTTTTTGAGTTTGCATCGTTCTTCGGTTGTACCTTATAATTACCAAATGGTTCCTTTGGTATTGGCATTGGAAAAGCCAAATACAAGGATGTTGATTGGGGATGATGTCGGTTTGGGAAAAACGATTGAAGCCGGACTTATTATTTCCGAACTCATACAGAGAGGAAAGGTAAAAAGAGTAATCTTTCTGACTCCGGCTAACCTGAAACAACAATGGAAGGAGGCACTTGATTATTTCTTTCACATCAGGGCTACGATTATTGATTCTTTTTCGCGTAAAGAATTTGAAAAAGAGTTGCCGGCAGGTGCAAATCCCTGGCAGTATTTTCAGTTCGTCATCGCTTCTGTTGACTATGCAAAATCACCTGATATTAAGCAGCAGATTCAGGAACAACAGTGGGACTTACTACTTGTTGATGAAGTCCATCTTAGCGCAAGGCCCCATAGCACAGTCAAAGCTGCCAAACAACAAAAACGATATGAATTAATCAAAGATCTTGGGAAAAAGATTCCCAACCTTTTGTTTTTAACAGCTACACCTCACAATGGCTACTCTGACTCTTTTGCAAGTATTCTTGAAATCATCAATCCGGAAATAGTTGTTAGAAATGGAAATGGCGACATTACATTCGATAAGGTGAAAGCACGTCACAATGTAATTCAGCGGAATAGGAAAAAACTTGAAGCATGGTATGAAAAACAAGGCAAAAAATCTCCATTCCCGAAACGAGACCAAAAGGAAGTTATTATAAGTCCAAAGATTAATGGGAAGCTTATTCAACTCCTCGATGCCGTTGAGCGTTATGGTGACTTTATTTTAAAGAGTGCCAAAGAAAAGGATTCCAATAAAATAAGAAATATTGCCAATTGGGTGGCCATTCACTTTCAGAAAAGGGCGATCAGTTCGCCTTATGCTGTTTTGAAATCCTTACAGAACAGAATTTCTACTATTCAAAGTTCGGTTGAAAATCTGAGCGAAAGCGAAGAAGAAACGTTAGAAAACTATGTTTATGATTTGTTTTCGGACGATGAACGTATTTCAGAAGAAATGGCTTCACTTCGTTTGGATTTTGAAGCATTGGGTCAGGATGAAATTGCTGAACTAAAAAAGATCATTGAGTTCGGAGAAACACTTACGCCAAAGGATGACGAGAAACTGCAAAAGCTTAAGAATGATATTCTTCCCGAATTAATGGCCAAAGACCCAAAGGTTATTATTTTCACTAAATACAAGGATACCCTGGATTATTTGGAGAAGAATCTTAAAACAAAGGAATTTGATACTTTCATCATGCATGGCGAGATGAGTCTCAATGCCAGGACTGAGATCTTCGGAAAATTTGATAGGGCAAAAAGGGCCATTTTAATTGCGACAGATGTAATCTCCGAAGGCTTGAACCTGCAAAGGCTTGCTTCTAACGTAGTGCATTATGAATTGCCGTGGAACCCCAACCGGTTGGAACAACGTAACGGTCGTGTGGATAGGATTGGACAGAAAAAAGCCACAGTTTGTATTCGTACACTGGTGGTTGATAAATCACTTGACAAAGAGATTCTCGATTTATTGCTCGAAAAACAAAAAACCATCGAGATTGACAGAGATTATGCTGCAGCCTATTTTGGCGACGAAGAATATTTAAAAAGCATCATTCACGAAGCTTCAAAAAGAAAAAAAAGTAAAAAGAACCGGATTGATCCAAACTTGCCCGATCTGTTTTCCACAGTTGGCATAGATGAAACCAGGAAAGCCGTTCGTCAATCTTTCTCTTCCATGGATGAGGACAAAAGGCGGAAGAATAAAATTGAGGAGGAATCTTTTTATAGCAGTCTGGATATTGAACTGCCTGAAATTGATAAACGAATCGAGGAAACCAAACGAATCGTAGGTTCTCAGGATGAAGTATTGATTTTTGTTAAATCGGCATTGGCCAGGTTTAATTCCGCATTGATCGATAAAGGTTCAGGTTTTTACGAAATTGCATTAAACGACCCAAGGCTAATTCTGCAACGCTTTGGCGATAATATCAGGAAAGTAACCTTCGATCCCGAACTGGCACTTACCAATCCTGATGCTGTTATCTTAGATGCCGGACATCCGTTTGTGCGCAAGTTAATTGAATTGGTTAAGGCTGAGTTCTTTACCAATAAGGGATTTTATGGCCGTAATGCCTATTTCTATAGCAATGAAGTAGATTCAGTCGTCAACCATTACAATTTTTTGGTAAGGTTTACAGTTGGGTTTAAAGAAAAAAGGGTAATCGAAGAATTGATTTCACTTGCCATAGATAGTTATTCAGAGAAAGCCATCGAGGTTTCCGGTTTTAATCCTGCACAGACTACACGTAGCCAATCACAGGCCGACTTTACCGAACAGATCAATGATGCACTCGCCTTTAAAGACCTGGATAAACTGATTCAAAAAAAAATATCCGACCGCAGGATTAAGCTCATCGAAGAAAGACAGGAACTTTACAAGAAAATACTGGTAGAGAGTAAAAGCCGTGAACAACCTATCTGGCTGGATGATATTATTCACATTGAGGAAGCTGGACATGACTTATTGACTTTAACCATTATTCAACCGCTTTAAAACTAACCAAAATGGCATTGAGCTTTATAAAATCAAGTGGCAATATTATTACTGAAGACTTTTGTATGTCGCTGGCAAGCGAATCAAAAGCCGACTATGTAAAAGATAAAAGCTTTGGCGCAGAAATGAAGAAAGTGGATGAAGTGATTGCCTCAACTTTTGAAAAACTGCGCGAGCGTTGGGAGGAGAACCGTACTCAAATAATTTCCAATAAGTTAGACAATACGGCACTAAGGAAAAAATGGATAATTCCCTTTCTTGAAGCGTTAGGTTATCATCCCATTTTCATTCCATCCAATACGAAGAGCGAATCGGGTACCGAATACCAAATTCCATACAAAGGTTGGGACAGCGAATATGCGCCATTGCTACAGATCGTCCATTCGGCACAGGATTTTGACATTAAAGACAAAAATAGCCGCACACATAGCAATAAAAGTCCGCAGGACAGCCTGCAACAATTCCTCAATACCAGCCATCATCAATGGGCCATTTTAATCAACGGAAAGAAAGTAAGGTTACTCCGCGATTTTTATCACTCTATCACCAAAGGCTTTCTGGAGTTTGATTTGGAAAGTATTTTCGAAACGGCCAGTTCTGAGCAGTTTCGGGTGTTGTTCAGGATCCTTCACGCTTCAAGGATCGAGAATCAATACCAGGGTAAACAGGAGATTGAATACGATGACGAAGGCATTCCTATTGAAACGGAAGACAATTGTTTGCTGGAAAAATTTCATAAAAAATCACGCGAAACCGGTGTAAAAGTTGGAAATAAGCTTCGGGAACAGGTAGTCGAAGCCATTGAGAAATTGGGAAATGGGTTTGCAGAAAGCTTAGACCCCGATGAATTCCAAAGCGGAAAAGTAAAAGCCTTCTACGCCGAAATTTTAAACATTATTTACCGGCTTTTATTCCTGATGTTTGCCGAACAGAAGGGATGGCTGCCCGTGCGTAACAGCATCTATGCCAGAACCTACAGTTTGAATGCTTTGCGTGAGATGGCGGAGAGGGGTAACTACAGCCACGATGATGAACATGATTTGTGGGAAGGGTTGAAAATTACATTTAAGCTGGTAACCAACGGATACGAATTTAAGAACGGCGATAAAATCAATGCCTTTGGCGGACAGTTGTTTTCCGACAAGAAAATTACCACCATTAAAAGCTTGCCGCTGAAGAATAAATTCCTGCTCGATGCCATTTTCCGGCTCAGTTATTTTAAACTCGACAACCTGAGCAACCGGATCAATTATGCCAATCTGGCCATCGATGAATTGGGATCGGTATATGAAAGTCTGCTCGATTACGAACCAAAACTGGCGAAAGGGCCTGTAACGCTTAACAAACGGGAAGTAAAAAGAGGTGAGTTTTATTTGGATGACCGTGGAACTGATCGCAAGACAACCGGCTCTTATTATACCGATAGCCGCCTGGTAGCCCAGTTAATCGAATCTGCCCTTGTACCGGTAATCAATAATGCGTTGGCAGGTAAAACCACCATCGAAGAAAAAGAGAGAGCCCTGCTTGCTTTAAAAGTAGCCGATATCGCCTGTGGTTCAGGTGCTTTTTTATGCGCCGCCCTGGAGAAAATGGGTGAGCAACTCTCGCTTATTCGAAAGGGTGATGAAGAACGGCCCACCGAAGACCAACTGAGGGAGGCCAAAAGGGATGTTTTGCTCCATTGTATTTACGGGGTCGATTTAAACCCGATGGCGTTGGAATTGGCTAAATTCTCCCTGTGGATTACCGCCTCATTGCCCGATATGCCGATGACATTTTTGGACCATAAACTGAAATGTGGCAACTCATTGATTGGGGCGACACCTGAATTGATCGAAAAAGGAATACCCGAAGAAGCCTATAAAGCCATAGGAAATGATAACCAATTGGTATGCAGTGAATTAAAAAGAAAAGTAAGGAGGCAGATTGAACAACTCAGTAAAGTTAATGAGCCAACTGCGCAGTATGGAATACAGTTTAAACGCAACGAAATCAATGAACTCCTGCGACTTAGGGAGGCATTGAATAACCGGAAACAGGAAGAGGTAACCGATGTTGACTTAGCTGAGGAAGAATACCACTATCTGGAAAAGTTGGAACGCCATTACAAAGAGTGGTTGATGGCCGATGTATGGACCTCGGCATTTTTTATAGAAAAGACAGAAATTGACCTGGAACTTTACCCTACAAATATCACCCTTGAAAACCTGCGGGAAAATCAGCCGGTAAAACCAGAGCTGATTGAAAATGTATTGAAGGTTGCCGAAAATTACAATTTCTTCCATTTTCATTTAGAGTTTGCAGAAGTGTTTGAAAAAGGCGGTTTTGATTGCTTGTTAGGAAATCCACCGTGGGAGAAAATCAACTTTGAAGATGAAGAGTTCTTCATTTCCCGTTCTCCAGAAATTGCTTTGGCAAGGAACAAATCAGAACGAAAAATTTTAATGGCTGAATTGCCCACTACAAACCCTGTTTTATATCAGGAATATCTTTCTGCAAAGCGATGGAACGATTGTTTGAGTGTTTACTTTCGTGAATCAGGCGCATTCCCTTATACAGGGGTAAGCAGAGTCAACCTATATTCGATTTTTGCAGAGCAATATGAAGGATTAATTAATCATAATGGGGCTACAGGTAATGTTCTTCCAACTGGTATTATCGTAGATAACAATAACAAAGATTTATATTTCTATTTAATTAAGAATAATAAACTTGACACGGTTATTGATTTTGAGAATAGTAAGGCACTATTTCCAGATGTTCATAGAAGTTATCGTTTTTGTCTTTTTGTATCTTTTGGGAAGAATGGTAGAAATCAGTATAAGTTCTTTCAAACCGAGCCCAATCAGCAAGAAGATTATGTGCAGATTACTTTAGATGATATTGAGGCGATCAATCCCAATTCTAAAACTTGTCCTTCGTTCAGAAATAAAATAGATTTTTTATTAGCTAAAAAAGTCTATAAAAAATGGGGAGTGCTTCAGAATGAAAGCTATCCAGAGAAAAATATGTGGCAGGTTAAAATCCGAACTCCTTTTAATTTATCAAATGATTCATGGATGTTTAAGCCTTTTCAAGAAGATTTGCTTCCTTTATATGAAGCAAAATATATACATCATTATAATCATCGTCATAGTGAATTTATCGAACTAAAAAATCAACGAGTAGGCATCAATAATTTGATAGATACTAGCTATAAAATAACGTCACAATATTATCTTGCCAAAGAAGAACTAATTTCTCGATATGGCTCTAATAATTGGTTTTTGTCATATCGTAGAATTGCTAGAGCCACTGATGAGAGAACAATGATTTCATCAATTATTCCAGGATACCCCATGGGAAACACTTTGTTTATTGTTGAAACATTGGACATCTTTCATGCACTTTTTTTATTAAGTACTTTTAATTCTTTCTCATTTGACTTTTTTGCAAGACAAACCGTTGGAGGTACTGATATTAATAGTTGGATATTGAAGCAGTTACCTGTAATTAATTATGAACTTATTAAACCAACGATTCTTGAAAAGGTTCAAGAAAAGGCTTTCTATCTTTCTTACAATGCCAATGATTTAGAGCCTGTTGCAAACGAATATGGTTTTATAGGTGAGCCATTTATCTGGAATGAAAAAGAACGCTTCCAACTTCAATGTGAGTTAGATGCCATTTATGCCCACCTCTATGGTTTGGAAAAAGAGGAGATGGATTATATCCTTGAGACTTTTCCCATTGTAAAACGAAAAGATATTGCCAAATACGGCAGCTACCGTACAAAGGAAACCATTTTGCAATTGTATGATGAGTTTGCATGGGTAAGGGAGGAGATGAAGCAAAAATTATTTAACAACCCCGAAAAATCATAACTATGGACCCTTTTAAAATTTACAAAGCAGTTAAGGAACAGTATAAGAGCTATATACAAACTTTTCAGGTATTCCAAAATCCGGTTATAAAAGCGTTTGTAGAAGATGGTGTCAACAAACGTAAAATGCTTTGGCAGGAGCCGGTTATTCAAATTAGCAAACGGTTCAAGGCTGGCGATCCCCTGGCTGTATTAATTGAAAAAGGTTGGTTACACCCATCCTGTTCAAAAGTTTATCCCAACTTTATACCGTATGCACACCAGGAAAAGTCGGTAGTAGTGGTCGCACATAATCAGCAAAATTTGGTCGTCACCACCGGTACAGGCTCGGGTAAATCCATTTGTTTTGAATTGCCCATCGTAAGTTATTGTCTCGAACAGGCAGCAAAAGGTGCAAAGGGTATCAAAGCTATTATTATTTATCCAATGAATGCCTTAGCCAACACCCAGTATGAAGAGTTGGCAAAAAAACTAAATGATTCAGGATTAACCATTGGTCTATATACTGGTGATACACAACACACTGGTGAAGAAGCATTAAGAGCATACAAAGATGTTTTTGGCGAAGATGCAATTCCGAATAGTTCTGAAATCATTGACAGGCTGCAGATGCGAAGAACACCACCGGATATTTTGATCACCAATTATGTCATGTTGGAATTGTTGCTTACCCGTAACGATGATGCGGCACTTTTCCGTGAAGAGATAAAACGCAACCTTCGGTTTCTGGTATTGGATGAACTGCATACTTACAGTGGCAAGCAGGGTGCCGATGTGGCTTTTCTGATCAGGAGATTGAAACAAAAAACTGAAACAAAGGGTAAGTTACTCTGTATCGGTACTTCAGCCACCATGGCAAATGATATTGATGGCACAGGTTCTGCTGATGCGGTGGCTGGTTTTGCTACCCGTATTTTCGGGGAAGAGTTTTCAGGTTCCAATGTTGTAGTAGAAGAAGAGGACAAAACCATTGAGTTCAATGGAGAGGTTATTGCCACCGCATTCACCCTTACTGAAAAAGATTTTGAATTTTTCGACAGCGAAAATATTTCAACTGTTCTGCCTCTTTTTCAGGCAGTAATGGGTTATCCTTATGCCGGAAAAATGGACAACCGTTCATTGGGTGAGGAATTGAAGAAATCAAAAATACTTGGCTTCTTGGAGCAGTCATTAAAAGAAGTAAAAGAATTCGGCAAACTGGCCCAGCAATACAAAGAGGCAATCAGACCGAATGCTTCCGAAGAAGATTGCAAGCTCGAAATACAAGCTGGCTTGATATTGGGTATGATGGGTACTGTCGTTTCAGCGATGGGAAAAGATGTTCCACGATTTGTCCCCAAAGTACATGCTTTCTATAATCAGGGATCAGAACTCAGAGGATGTTTAATTGAAGGATGTGGCTACATGAGCGACTTCGGTGAAACCACCTGCCCAACATGCGAAAAGGACGGGAGAGGAATCACAACCTTATATCCGATGCATTTCTGCCGGACTTGCGGTCAGGAATATTATGGAATGCGTTATGATGAACAAACCAATATAGCAAGTCCCTGGACATTTCAGGATGATGTAAACAAAGAAATTTCAGGTTATTATTCTCCTTCGTTCAAAGAGGGTCTGGATAAAGTACCTGACCAATGGCTTACTCCGGTAAGAAGGGAACTCAAGGCTGCTTTTAAAGATAAAAAACCAATTCTTGGGATATTGGATGCACAAACCAATATCTTTACTCAGTACCATGAAGATGATATTGAAACAGGCACATTAATGCGCTTCCCGCTATCCTATTGTCCAGCCTGTCGGACTGAACACGCCGGCAGCTCAACAGAATACTCAAAATTATTTTTACTCAATTCAATTGGTAGGGCCACTGGTACCGATGTGATTGTTACAGCATCATTGGGGGCATCTCCTGCTAACGAAAGAAAAGTAATTGGGTTTACCGATAACCGACAGGATGCCGCTTTTCAGGCAGGGCATTTAGATCATTGGTACAATCAGATCTATTTCAGGAGAGCTTTGTACAATGTATTGAAACAGCAAACAACATTTCTTCCTGTTAAAAGTATTCCGGATTTATTGTATCCGCATATCATTGATTCAGAGTATGAAAAGACTATTCCATTTGCTCAGCGCAGGATGTTTAAGGAGAAATATCTTAAATACCTGGAGACCTATTTGTACGTGGAGATCAGGGGAACCAAACGGTTTATCAGCATCAATCTGGAGGATGTAGGTTTATTGGAAGCCACTTATGAAGCCTTGGATGAGGTTATTGTCCAACCAGAACTGGATCTTTTTTCAGATTTAAAAAATGTTGCAAAGCCCTTGTTGAAAGATTATATCCTGGGCTTTATGGAGATCTTCAGAAGTGAAATGGCGATCGGACATCCCAATTTAATAGATAGATCAACTTTTCGTCAGCAAGTGATTGACTTTATAGAACAAAAAGCACCTGAAAAAAGAATCTTTGAAGCGATTGAAGATACCAATGTGGGTATTTACACCAATGGAGATAAAGATAAATTCAAATACACCTCCTATACATTTCATGCTTTCGATGGTTCAAGAGCGCTGAGTGGCTGGATAAAGAAGTGTTTTCATCTCGACGAAACAACTGACATCGTTCGGGTTATACAGCAAACAAGAGACTTTTTATTAAAGATGGGATACCTGTCGAAACAGAAAGTACAATTTGAAGATGTCTATTTCATTGAACCCGATATGATATTGATTCAGGCTCCTAAATCTGAATTTAAATACCAGTGTAAGAAGTGCGGTTCTAAATACAATTGGGAATCTGTTCAAAGTTGTGTGATGCCTGCATGTAAAGAGCCGTTAGTGGCTGCTACGTCAGAAGAGAATTTCTACACGATTCAATATACAAAACCATTTGATGGCAGGGATAATATTGTTGCAGAAGATCATTCAGGCCAGGTAAAGGGCCAGGATCGTAAAATAAAAGAAAACAAGTTTAAAAAGAATCCACCTGAGATTCAGTTTCTGATTGCAACACCAACAATGGAATTGGGAATTGATATCGGAACATTGTCTTCCGTTTATTTAAGGAATGTGCCACCAAGTCCAAGTAACTATGCCCAACGTGCCGGTCGTGCCGGTCGAAGTGGACAAGGTTCAATTATTCAAACATTCTGTGGTTCCGGTTCCAGTCGCGGAGTACATGATCAGTATTATTATAACCGTCCGGTCGAGATTGTATCGGGTAAAATTAGTGTGCCTCGTTTTAATCTTGCAAATACAACATTGTTTGAAGCCCATGTAAATTCATTGGTGCTTCAAACCATTGATAAGAAACTGTGGACTCAACCAAGGCAATTCATTGATTTCAGCGACAGAGCAGAATTGCCAATGATGAAAGATTACATCGAAGATTTGGTAGATTCAATGCAGCGCAATAAGGTTTCTATCCTGAAAAACATCAAAGAGGCTTTTGGGAAAGAAATTGATGATTCAAATGGCCAGATAACCTGGAAAAATATCCGGGATCAGGTTGATCAATTTGCATATTATTTCGATACCGCGTTCAATAAAATGAGGGGAGATTATCGGGAGTCATTAAAGGAAATTGAAGAAATTGATACTCGCATACGAACCGAAGGCAATAAGGACTATTCCTTACCAGTACGAAGAAATGCACTGGAGAAAAGAAATAATAACCTTAAGGAAGGGAAAGAAGATTTCTATGTCTATCGTTATCTGTCACAAGTAGGTTTTTTGCCAAACTATGCCTTCCCTTCAAAAGTGACCTCAGTTAGAATGCTTCACAAAGGTGAGGAAGAAGAAATTTCAAGAGACCATGCGATTGCTATTCGTGAGTTTGCTCCATTAAACACCATCTATTATGGTGGATTGAAATATGTTGTTCAAACTGTCAGTAAGGAGGTTGACCCCACTAATAAATTCATGGCAGTAGTGTGTGAAGATTGTGAACATATTGAAAAATTGAGTACCGGCAGACAAATTCCTTCCAATTGCCCGAATTGTGGTTCAGTTTGGGAATCTCAAATTGCACTGAGTGTGATGAAGTTCCCAAAGATGAGAGCAATAAAACGAAACAGGATTACTGCCGATGAGGAAGAACGATTAAAAGGTGGCTATAAAATTATTCATAGCTACAAGCCTACTGGTAAGGCAGAAGTTGAAGAAGTGATTAGTTCGGATAAAAGTATTTGCAGAATTTCCTTTGAACGCAGTGGTGAAATGAATCATTTGAATCTTGGTCAGATGATAGACTTTCATAAAGGAGACAAAGGTTTTGTTTTGGATACAGTCAACCTGAATTGGGTTCCCTTGCACAAAATTGATGACTACCTGAGGGAGAAAAAAATGAATATCAATCAGATGAATAAGAATGTTTCATTGCTTACAGAATCAAGAAATGATATTTTTTCAATTCAGCTCACAGAACCCTATATTGGTGAAGAAGATGTATTTGCAAAAACGCTTTGTAACGCGCTCACACAAAGCATTTGTACCGTTATGAATCTTGATGACAATGAAATAAGTGGTTTTTATCAACCTATATCCGGACAAAATGGCAAGCTGATTATTTTCGAAACATCTGAGGGTGGAACAGGAACTCTTTCCACTATTGTGAGGGATAAGGATTTACTAAAGCGTATTGCAGTTAAGGCATTGGATATTTTACATTTTGATGAACAAGGTAATGATAAAGATGGGGCGTGTGCAACTTCTTGTTATAACTGTATATGCAATTTTTTCAACCAGCGAGACCATAAACTATTTGACCGGCAGACAGTTAAAGATTTTCTTTTAGGTCTTGCGGCAGTATCTTCCATTCAAGGTTCTCAGGATGATAATGTGATGTTTGATTTGTACATGCAGCAAGCAGTTTCAAGTCTGGAAAAAGCAGTATTGAGGTTACTAAAAGAGCAAGGTATTAAGTTGCCAATAGAAATGCACAGAATTATATCAAAAGATGGTGATCCAATTGCAGAGGCAGACTTGTATTACGATCCAAAAATCTGTGCATTCATTGATGGACCCGATCATGATAAAGATTTCGTAAAACTTGGTGATGAAAAAAAGAGAAGTAAGTTGAAAAAACTTGGATATAAAGTAATTGTCATCCATCACTCAACTATCGATGAAAATATCAAATCACTTTATGAATCTGTAATGAATTGAATTATAACAGTATAAAACTTTAATACTAGACTTTTTATCAAAGGTAAAATCTAAAGAGTCAACATAAGAACCAAAATTTTGGCGATACACTGCAAAATCCCGTTTAAAATCTGCCATCGTGCATCCGGTAAAGTTGTTTTACGCCGGTAAAAAATCAGGTTTTTCTGCTTGTTTTTAGAACAGTGCTTCTTAGTTTGGGATTGCTTTGTCGTTCTGGTGATTATCCTTCAAATCTTGTCCAACTTCGCACTCCGCGCAATGACAGGTCCTGGTGGTGAAGGTGCTCTTATATTGTTTGGTATCTTCACCCAACTTTTGAAACCATGTGGCGCAATCCAAAATTTTGGAAGATCTCCCTTCATGAATTGTCATTGCGAATCAAACGTCTGTATATTAAATTGTTGGCAGGTTTAAGGTGTTTGGTGACGTGTCCCGAGAGTTTACGATTCGGGAAGCAATCCCATGTTTGAAGCACTTTTCAGAACATTGTTTTTGGGATAGTGCTTCTTAGTTTGGGATTGCTTTGGAGTGCAGGTGATTCCGTTTCAAATTTAGATTGTGTCGCACTCCGCGCAATAACAGGTACTGAGGGAGAAAGTGCAGTTAGGTTGTTTGGTATCTTCATGCAACTTTTGAAACTTTGTGGCGCATTCCGCAATTTTGGAAGATCTTCCCTGGAGAACTGTCATTGCAAATCAATCGACTGTTTTTATAATTGCCCTTACCAGAAATTTGAGACAATAAAAGCTGGATTTGAACTGCAACAAAAATTTCTATAAAAAGTCCCGTTTATTACGTAATAAAAGTGACAAATATCTTATTTTTGCAGTCAAATCAAATACAATGAAAATATCTGATATTGTAGCAAATAAGATTGATCGGTTTCCAGTCGATTATGTGTTTACCTATCAGTTCTTAGAAATTGAGGTAAGTCGTAAAAATTCGGTTGTAAAGGCACTAAACCGTTTAGCCAATTCAGGAAAGATTGTCAGGTTATCGAAGGGTAAATATTACAAACCCCGAAAAACACAATTCGGTGCTTTGAAGCCGTCCGCTTATCAAATTGCCAAAGACTTCATTGAGCAAGACGGTAAGCAAATCGGGTATCTCACAGGGTATTCGGCATTTAGCGCACTAGGTTTAACCACGCAAATTTCTTCGTATATTCAGATCGGAACAAATAAATACCGCCGTGCCGTCAAACGTGAAAATTATATTATTTCCTTTATTGTTCAACCCAATACGATCACCCTAAAGAACATTGAATTATTGAGAATTTTGGATGCCTTACGTTTTATTCGCGAAATCCCTGGAACCACAACGGACGACGCTTGTCGCAGATTAATTGAGATATTTAGGGAGTTGCCGAAGGAACAAAAATCGGCAATGACAACCCTGGCTTTGAAATATACAAATTCAGTCAGGGCTTTATGTGGGGCAATTTTGGAATTGACCGGAGCTGATCAGCTATTGCTACAAAAGCTGCAAAAATCACTAAACGGAGTTACTGAGTATAAGATTCCAATTTCTGAGTCGGTATTATCAACAAAATCAAATTGGCACATAAAATGACTTTGCACGAAAACAAAAAACTCTTTACAGAAACAGTGCTGGCTGCGTCGGAGTATCTCGGTATAGATGCTGTTTACATCGAAAAAGATTACTGGATTACGCGTACACTACGGTTGATGGCGCAAAATAGAAATTCAGAAAGGGTAGTTTTCAAAGGGGGTACCTCATTATCAAAAGCTTACCACTTGATTAATCGGTTTTCAGAAGATATTGATGTTGCAGTAATTGATGCTGGCTCAATGACAGGAAATCAGCTTAAAATGTTGATAAAAAAAGTCGCGAAGGAAATAACTGCTGATTTGGAAGAAGTGGTAATAAATGGAGTTACCAGCAAAGGTTCGCGATTTTATAAAGCCATGTATGCTTATCCCAATATAATGGGGCATGCCATGAAGACATCGGTTAATATAGGTCAATTGATGGTCGAGATTAATTCATTCGCAAATCCATATCCATTTGAGAAACTAACAATAACAAGTTTTATCGCTGATTTTTATGAAAAAACGGATAACGAGAGTTTAATTGAAAAGTATGGATTAAATCCGTTTACGATTAACGTTTTGGATAAATGTCGCACTTTTTCAGAGAAGTTAGTTTCATTGATTCGATTCTCCTATTCAGAGAACTTTATTTACGATCTAGCTTCAAAAATACGACACTTTTATGATTTACATTTTCTTTTGCAAAATCAAGAATGTGCTGATTATTTGAATTCTGTCAATTTTAAAGCTGATTTTGTGGAATTATTGGCCCATGACCAACAAACGTTCGATAGTCCTTTGGGTTGGCATACCAAAGAGTTAACCCAATCTCCTTTGGTTACCGATTTTCCGGTTTTGTGGCGCACTTTACGCAACACCTATAATAACGAACTTCCAGGAATTGCTTTTGCAAAAATTCCAAAAGAAAATATTGTCGCTGAAAGTTTCAAACAGATTATTATTCAGCTCATTAAGTGATTTAGATTATTCTAACAAAAAGCTTCTCCAAACTTTTGAAACCTTGTGGCGCAATCCAAAATTTTAACCATCCTTTTACCTGTGCATTTGCGGCGCATCCGTCATCTATTCCCCTAACGACTTTCTGATTGCGCCGCTGGTTGATGGGATATTTATTTGTTCTACAATACTATAACATCTACGGTGTATGGATTGGTGCTAAGAGTATATTGGGATTTCCAAACCTTGATATCCCTTGGAACCGTTTCAAAATGCTACTACGGTCCATTCTCCGTAGGAGAACCCCGTAAATAACCCCGGGTACGCGGTCCCGAGCAAAAACCCCCTTCAAAGATCAAAGGATGTCTGGACCGCCTACCCGGGGAAATGGAACCGCGCCACCTGAGGTAAAATGGCAGCATCAAAACCCTCCGAGATCGAAACTTCGGAAAAGAGCCAATGCCCTTCGGACGGGGATGACAACTCTCTTAAAAGTCTGTGGCGCAATCGAGAACAATGTCTTTCGTACAGTGCTTCATAGGATGGGATTGCTTTTCCGATGGATCCCCGAAAATCGGGGCAGGCAGGAACAAGTTGTCGTGCAGGTGATTATCTTTCAAATTCAGATTATGCCGCACTCCGCGCAATGACAGTTCATGAGGGTGTAGGTGCAGTTATTTTGTTTGGGATCATCATGCAACTTTTGAAACTTTGTGGCGCAATCCTCAACTTTGATTTTCCCGGCCTCCGTTCTCCGTTCTCCGGTTTCCGTTCCTTCCAATTCATCAATTCGGATTTGATTTTGCGGCACATTGATCTTTCACTATTTAAGATTTAGTGTCCGGGTGACTCGATTGCGGCCGATCGTCGTGCAGGCAATTGCTTTAAGTCACCGGGACACCTCATCCTAAGTATGTTTTTAGTATCCGTGCAACGATTGATGTGGTAAATAGTCACTTGGACACTGCATTCTAAAGTATGCATCCCTTTCCAAATACCTGTTATTCAATATGATGAAACAAATGACACGAAATCTAAAACCTGCTCAAAAATGAGTATTACCTTACACTGATATAAACTGGTTCCCCCTTTTTTACTTCAATTTGAAATCCTTCCGACAACTGTTTGCCGGTCACTGTTTTTATTTTGTTACCGGATTGTTCAACCTGATATTTTTGGGTATCCTTCACAGAGAACCAATTCTGAAACTGGTTGATGCGCGGATAATCAATGGGATAGTGCATATTGACCGAATATTTGGGTACATCAAATTTTAATTTGCCACTCCATCCCGAAGCAGAGCTAATGGCAACTTTTAATCCGTCTGAGTTCTTCACGGCCCCCAAAATCAGGTCTTCTTTCCATGGCACTGCAGTGATCCCTTGTGCTTTCCATAAACAATACATGACCGTAGTCCGTGCAAAATTACCGTCTCCATGCCAACCTTCAATAATTCCGTCTGGTTTTTGAAAATTCCACATTACCCTGATCTCACTGTCGAGCCACTCCTTCAAAGATGGGATGGTTTCGCGGTTGTAAAGATTCAATCCTCCTTCAATCGCATCGGCATAACCATCGCAACTTCCACTTTCCCAGTCGTGATTCCGGTATTTGGAGTTGAGTGAACTAAGTCCCTTTATAACAGCATCTTTGTATTTTGGTGTGGAATCAATCGCTGCAACAAAGTAATAGGCATTAAATGTATAACCAAAATTATCTGCGAGGCGTGAACTGACGATTTGGCCCGTAACCGGATTCACAGCATCGTAGAACAACCCGTCTTCATTGCGACCGACTTCGAGGATCCGGTCGAGCATTTCGTGGAGTGGTTTGCGCCATTGGTTCCTCTTTTCGGGCCAGGCGTAGTAAGCTGCAAGATAGATTTCACAAAGTCCGGAAATGATTTCGCATCCATGATCCCTGATTTTCAGGACTTCCAGTGCCTTGGTGGGCAAATTGGCATCTTTCAGATAAAAATCTGCAATTTCAGAAGCCCAGATCAAATATTTCTTTTCGCCTGTAAACCAGTACATTCGGGAAAGGGTTTGCAAAAGATCCCCATTGACCTCAACCACTGAGCTTTTCCCGAAAAGATCCTGTTTCATTTGTTTCACAATCCGGACTTGTTTCCCAAGGTCGTTGAGCATTTCGAGCATCCGGTCGCTCCATGGACTTTTTCCCAGCCATTCGGTGAGCGGGATCAATCCGTCTTTCATGTATTCTGCTGTCCCAAATATAATTTCGCTTGTATCGATCACAGCATTTTTAAACCCTTTTTTTGAAAAGGAATAAGTATCCGGCAACGCGCCGATCCGCGAGGTCAGTTTCCGTTCGGCATTCAGCATGTCGATCATTTTGCCATGAAATAACTCTGGTGAAAGGATCGAAGTGGTGAGTACCATAAAGGGATAGTTATCAGCCGCTGCATCCCAGGCGTTCCAAAAATCGGCACTCTCCCTGATGTTTCTGGGAATCAATCCGCTGGTCTTATCTGCCTGTTTTAGCCAGGCATTCAGGTAATTCATGCACCTGTTGTAACCTTCGTTTGCCAGTTTGCCATTCCCCAGGGCCTCTTTAAAATCGGGTGATTTTTCAAAAGTTGGGGATCCTTTTAGAGGTTGATTGTTTTTTTGTGCGTTACTTACGAGTGATAAAACACTGATAAAAGAAATGATCAAAGTAAACCTGATTGTTCTCATGTTGTAATAATCTATTAATCAAATTAATAGCTATTTGTATTCTTTTTCCATCGCAGCCTTCAATTCCTTCATCAAAGCAGGTACAGTTTTGAACGGATCGGCTGGAATGTCTTTAACAGTAAGTGTTTCAATGGGAAGGTAACCCCGATATCCGCTTTTTTTAATAATTTTCATCAGACGTGGGATATCGGTTTTGATCGGACTATTCACACCAAATACACTCTCTTTTACCTGCCAGTTTACAGTATAGGGAATAATCGTTTCAATATCGACATAAGGATCTGTTACTTTAAAATTTCCCGTGTCGAGAATAATACCTGCCCATTTCGAATTGACGGCCTTGACAATTTTAATACACTGTTCGGCAGTTTGCAGCATGTCGCCATGGTTTTGGATGCCAATGATCACCCCATGTTTTTCGCCAAAAGCAGCACACTCCTTGTAACATTCAATCATCCAGCCAGCTACCTCGTCCCATTTGTTTTCGTAACCTTTGGGGATTGCACCTGCAAACAACCGGATCACAGGAGCCCCCAATTTTTCAGCAACGATGATCCATTTTTTGGCCAATTCAACATCGGCGGCACGCACCTTTGGATCGGGTGATGCAAAATTGTTCCGGATCCCGGTCCCACTTATGTCGATCCCTAATTTAAAAGCTTTTCGTTTAAGTTCATAAATATATTCATCTGTAGGCACTTCGGGGTATCCTGGGAAATAATAGCCTGTTACGTCAATGGCTTCAATATTCTGGGTGGCACACCAATCCACCACTTCGAGCAAAGTCATGGTTGGTTTGTTGTCTTTTTGACCTTTACCAGTCATCTGGTCATTAAAGGAGAATGCATTTAGTGTCACTTTTACATGCGACTGTAATTTAGCACTTTGCCCAAATGTGGTTAACGATGTAAGACTACCAATTGCGATTGCCGTTAGCACAACCAAAAAGATATTTCCTGTTCTGATACTTTTGTTAAAATAATTTTTCATGCGGTTAATTTGATTAATTAAATAGTGTATCTGTTTGTATTTGAATTGAATAATAATATTATATCCTTACATTGAATAAAATTCGGGTAATCGTAATTCATATTGCCTTTGCTTAAAAATAAATACCTCCTCCTAAGGAAACCAGATCATAGTTTGGCGATCCAATTTTAAAATGCTCATAACCAATCGAAAAGAAATGATTCTTTCTATGAAATTTGGCATCTATTTCAAATTCATTTACGGCAACATCGTTGATTAAACTCCATTTCATTGAACTATAGAGACTTATGTTATGAGAAATAAAAATATCCGTATTTAAACCGTAGTTCAATCCAGCTTTTTTTATGTCATTTCCAATGTACTTTACCCCCAGAACCCATCCCAAATTGAACCGTTCAAGCCTGATCCTGTCATAACAAAAGTTCAGGTCGAACAGGGAAATATTTGAATAATTCCGGTTATTTTCATCAAGCTCCAACAATTGGACAAAATCGGTTTGAAAATAAAAATATTTGAAGGGTCTGATTTTTGCTTTCAGGTGATTCCCGAATAATTTGTCATTGTAATACAACAGTTTATTGTCCAGATCAATTCTGAAATTTTTCGTTGGAGTTGGGACGGAATCAAAGCCTTTATAATTTCCGGAAAAATTATCATAAAAAGGAGAATATGTTAAATTATTGTGCAGGTGATTTTCCCTCTCATAATTTCCAATTAAAGTATTGTAAGTGACAAATACAAAAGCTTCGGCAAACATCCTGAAGATGAAGAACTCAAACGAATCATCTGATCTGTGTGATGAAAAAGAGGATGATTTATTTGATTGTCGGTTATCACTTCTAGAACCTTTTTTAAGATCTTCTTTCGATTTATCAATCTTACCCTGAGAAAAGCAATTCAATGAACTGCTGAACAACAACAAGAAAAGGCCAATCCGAATAAGGGTTTTCATATTCTTCACTATTATACATCATTCAACAATACCCAAACCTGAACGAAATTAAATATAAAAAACAGAATCCCAAATTTTTAACATAGAATATTTAGATTGCAAGTGATTCCTAATCCATCACTGCTTTTCTTGTCGAAACATCAACCTGTCCTCCTTTTCCATTGATGATGCTTTTCATCATACTCTCCTTATTTCCATTCAGCCAAAAAGTAATTTTATGGTGGAAGTCATTTTCCAAAGCAGCAGGTGTTTCAATGCAATTATCGACAATAACCGGGGCTTTGTAAAATACACAATATATTCCCAATCCCCAGGCTTCGTGCTTTTTAACTCCATCCGACACTTTATAGGAAGCATAACCACCTACATTGTCATGTTTCCATGAATCGACTGTTGGTGGGTCGTAAGGCATCTCGCTTTGGTAAAAATACATTTTTCCATTGTTGCCATTCCAAAGGGTCTGGTATTCCAGAAAATGTTCGCAAAACAGGGCATAGACAGTTACCTTGTCACCATTTACAATCAGTCCATTTTTACAAGTGTTCTGGTCCCATCCAACATTTTTACCATGATCGGCACGCCAAAGCCACGTGTGATCGACATAAATGTTTTTACTGTTGATAACCAGACAGTTTGATGTTTTACCTTCGCCGTAACCACCAACCCTGAAAAAGATATCGAATAAAAAGGTGGGATTCTTCTGATGGTTCTTCGTGGAATTGGGTTCTCCCACAATGAAGAGTGATTCGGATGGAATTTTCCCGGCATCGATGGTCAAGCCACAAATTGTTACCCCATCAACATCAGATACTTCCACAACCGAATTCCCATTATTAGACCTGAGTGACGGCATACCGATACCTATAATCACAGTTCCCGGACGGGTAACCTGAAGGCTTTGATCAATCAAATAAACACCGGGTGTAAAGAGTAAATTCCTGCCCTTTTTCAGCAATGCATTGATGGATTCCGAATTATCGATACCTGGTTTGACAATGTAAAAATCTTTTAGATTTATAACTCCCTCATCATTAACTGCTTTATTCCAGCTTACACCAACCTGATTTTTCTTAAGTTTAGGGATTCTGACCACATAACCTGATTTATCCAGTACCAAATAGGGTTTTTCACGGATCTCAGGCGTTGCTTTTATAACTGTATAAGGATTTTCTGGCCATTGATCGGCAGGGGCATTTGGTACTCCCATAAACACCATGTTCCAGCTTCCTTTTTCCCATTTCCCCAAATCGACATTTCGCGAAAACCATTGTTGTTGCCCTCCGGCATATACTGTACCGTCGATCTTTGAATCGGCCAAAAAACCACCGCTCGCCCAGCCATTGTCGTGCAACTGGATATCACCTTTGATATGGACCCTTCGCATAGGAGCCGCCTGCGAAACGCCCCAGATATTTATAGCCCCGGTTGGAGCCAAAATTGAAAGGTTCTCGACCGATCGCCAGAAATTACAGGTAACATTTCCGTTTTTCTCACCTTTTGAAATTAAAGCACCATTAATTAACACATCGTCAGGAGATTCGCCCAAACCAATGATATGGGTGTAATAGCCCATTTTTAAGTCAACCTGATAGGTGCCCGGTTTTAAAAGCAGGGCATACCGGTTTGGAGCAAATTCACTTGTCCTTGGATGTTGCTGACTGTATAGAGAATCAATCAATGTTTGAATCTCTTTCATATCCATTTTAGGATCAAAGATGAAAACATTTTCTCCCAATAGGGGATCATTGTACTTAGTAGCGTAAGCTGGAAAGTTTGTACTGGAACCATTTTCTGTTTGTGCTTTACCAATCTGAATGGCCAGAAAAAGAAAGCAAATCAGACCAATCTTCATTATGATTCTCATAATTACCCATTTTTATCTCAGCCTCAGTCAAGCCGATCAGTTAAAAACCATTAGTTATTTCAAACCCGAAAGGAATCCCTCGTACCCTTTCTTCCGGGTGTAGCCAGCGTCCAAAAGCAAGGGATATTCTTTCGGATGCCACCATCCGGTAAGCCAGGTATATTTATCTGTTACACCCCACGTCGTTATGGCGAATTTTTGTGATTGAGGCAAGGTCTCAAAGGAGGTGACAACAGAAGCATACATGTCGGATTGCTTTTGTTGCTCAGCATCAGTAAAAACATAAGAATCAGTCTTGTTTTGGTTTACACGCGCATCCAATTCGGAGATATGAATTAGTAATCCATTTGTTGCCAAATCATTCAACCCATTGCCAATAGTGGTTTTATTTGTCCAGACAGTTGTATGCATTTGTTCCCCTAAACCATCAATCGGGCAACCCTCTTTTCTGAATCTTTCAACCATCTTTTTAACTGCATTCCTTTTGGCCGAATTCAACACCATGTCATAATCGTTATAAAACAGCTTCACTTCCGAATCAGCGCTCCGAGCATATTTGAAACAGCGGCTATAAAATCCAATCGGATCTTTGAATGTTTTGTAAACAATGGTGTCAACCCTTACCGACCCATCATCGGCAAATATTTCGTTGGCAACGTCCCAGCTCACAATTTTCCCTCTGTATTTTCCAACAACAGTTTGAATATATGTTTTTACATTGTTTTCGAAATTCAACGAATCGTAGGCTGCAGTTTTAAACCAAGTTGGAAACGACTGATACCACAATAAGGTGTGGCCATGGATTTTCAAATTGTTCTGTACTGCATAGGCAACGAGGTAATCGACATTTGACCAGTTATATACCGGCAATGAGGTCCATATCTGGTTCATCTTCATCTCATATTCTGCAGATAACTGACTGTAATTGTTTTTGAACGAGTCGGAAAAACCAGCCTCTTTCAGGTGTGCCACTGTTACAGCCGCTCCGATGGGAAACATTGCTTTTTCTTTGAGGGTCTTGGCATTAACTATTGGAGGATCGTTTGAGGGTGTTAATGCTTGATCTTTTGAACACCCTATTAATGTGCATATTAAGACGACAAGAAGAGCAGATGGATTTTTCAAGGATGTTTATTTTTTTGATATGGGATGAATGGTTGTCTGAATTGTCCCGTTTTCCTGACAGGGCAGGGTGAAATAAAACGTTGATCCCTTTTCTGGTTTGCTATCTACCCATATCCTTCCACCTAACATTTCAACGTAATACTTTGTGATCGATAAGCCTAACCCCGCTCCTTGTCTGCTTTCTAAATCAGCGATGTCTGCCTGAACAAACCTGTCAAAAATGGCTTCCTGCCGATGAATAGGAATTCCAATGCCTGTATCCTTAACAAAAAAATGTAGAGACGATCCATGGATCGTCTCTACAAGGGTATAACCAAATTTAATTGAACCTTTATCGGTGTATTTTATGGCATTTTTAACCAGGTTGGTCAGTATCGCATATAATTTTTCGCCATCAGTTTTAAAATTGGCATTGTAAAACGACAAGCCATTTTCAAATGACAACCCGATATTCTTCCTATCCGCATCTGGTTTCAGAAGTTTAAATACATGTTCAATCTTTTCGTTGATGTTAGTCCTGCTCAATTTAACATCCATCTGTCCAGATTCGATTTTAGAAATGTCAATAATTTCATTAATGATATTGAGCATTCTGACACCGCTCTTTTGAATCATGGCAATATACTCCTGTTGATCTTTGCCATTTAACCCTGGTTCACCCAGTAAGGCCGAAAACCCCAGGATCCCATTCATTGGAGTCCTTATTTCGTGGCTCATATTGGTAAGAAAAGCTGATTTTAGTTTGTCGCTCTCTTCCGCCTTTTGCTTTGCATTCAACAAATCCAGGCTTTCCTGTTTTAACAGGGTACGCAATTTTTTCTCATTCAAAAACGATTCATTTAAGTGATCGAGTAAAAAAGAAACCGAAAGAACAGCCAACGTGTTAAAAATAATTAAGTTAAGCCCAATAGTAATCCCGCTTAATAATGTATATTCCTGAAATAGGGACAGGGGTCTTGAGGTTATCGGAAATAATGCCATCATAAGCATAATGAGAAAAGCATTCAAACCTGCTGAGATTAAACCTGCCCTTTTGCTTTGATAAAGCGTGATTAAAACAGAAATCCATAAAAGAATAATAAGGCCAGGACCTTGCATTCCCATATAAATGAGCAGGACGACAGATAGAGTGTAAAAAATGGCTGCAAAAAGTGATTTTTTGACATTCATACTTAAATTCTTGGTAAAGAAGATAAGCAGGAAGAGCAGCAATGCTAACGAATCGAAGGCTCCGATGACATATTTTTCAGTGATGATTGATGTGATGATACTTGGAAGATATGCCAAACTGCACAGGGGAAACGTCACAAGCAAAATCGAAACAAAGAGTTTGTCCCTCAGGTACGGCAATCCATCTTCCTTTTTTGTTTGAATAGAAGAAAAATGTTCCAGGTAATATAATACATACCGGTTCCAAAATTTCATGATTCCAAGAGTGGTTTAATTTTCTTCAAATTTGCATTTAATTACCCAAAAATAGCATTAAAATAAATACCCCCTTACCTCAAAATGGCAAAGGGGTATAATTAAAAAAATTGTATTGATTTAATGATATTTATAACATTCTGTTATTACATTACTTATCCAGTTCAATCTCAATAATTCCCCTTGTTACGATGGTCAAAATGAGGGCGTTCGGTTCGTTTTAAAGGAATATACATGCCACCGGTCGCTTCCATCCAGTCGTATAAATCGTGGTTCAATCGTTTGATCGTGTCCTGAAGTGTCGGTACATCGATCAGGTTGTGCATTTCGTTTGGATCGTTTTTCAAATCGTAAAACTCGTTGGTGTCCCAGATGCCATAATAACGGATATACTTGTATTGGTCGGTACGGACACCATGCATGGTTGGGGTTTGCGGAAATTCATGTTCCCAATAGTATTCATAAAAGATACGGTTCCGCCATGAAATCTCTTTTCCTTGCAAAAGCGGAATAAATGACTGCCCCACCATTTCTTTTGATTTATCCAATCCTGCACATGATAAAATTGTTGGTGCAATGTCAACATTCTGGACCATTTTTTCCAGCACCTGACCGCCCTTGAACAAATCGGGGCACCTCGCCAGCATCGGAACCCTTACAGATTCTTCATAGAATTGTCGCTTATCGATCAGTCCATGTTCTCCCCATGCAAAACCATTGTCGCCCATGTAGATAACGAGTGTGTTGTCCTCAAGTCCCTCTGATTTCAGGAAATCCAGGACAGAACCAATGCTTTCATCCACAGACAATAACGTTTCACAATAATTGATGACCTGAGCTTTCCATGGACGGCCATGGTAGGAATAATCCACGCCATGCCAGCTTTCGCGTTGATTTTTGACCCAATTAGGTGCCATATCATCCCCATAATATTCCTTCCCGGCGGCAGCTTTGTTGGTTTTCGGATCCAACGTTGGAAGTTGCTTGATCCCGTAATAAGGTGTTTTGAACGATTCGGGGATTACCAAATCCTTTCCGGCATACATTCCTTTATGGCGTTTCGCAGGTTGGAAACTATCGTGAACCCCTTTGTGAGAAAGATAAACGAAAAATGGTTTTTCTGCTTTGATCTGCCCTTTCATAAAATCGATGGCATGTTCGGTAAGCAGGTCGGTAACATACGTACTGTCCTTGTATTGTTTCCAGACCCCATTTGTATTGATCCGTGGATTGTAGTATTCACCCTGTCCCTGAAAGGCTTCCCAATGGTTAAACCCTGGCTGCGGATCACCGGAATCATTTCCCATATGCCATTTACCAAAAAAACCAGTCTGATAACCAGCAGCCTGCAAGTATTGCGGGAAGAATGTCAACCCATCGGGAAGTGGTGCTGAATTGTCAACGACCTTATGGGTATGAGAATAGAGACCTGTCAGAATTGATGCGCGGCTTGGGGAACTAAGTGACGTGGTTACAAATGCATTTTTGATGTATGCACCCTCCTTTGCCATACGGTCCATATTCGGTGTTTTTAACCAGGGGACTTTTCCTGTAAATCCCATATAATCATACCGATGGTCATCCGAGAGTATGAAAACCACATTGCGTGGCTTGCCGCCTTTATCCAGTTTGGGCAATTGGAGTGGATCGGGTTTCTGGGCAACATTGCAACTTGTTAAAGCAAGCGAAGCTAAAATCAGCTTGTAATTTTTCATACATTGTTTTGAATTAATATTTCAACTTTATTTCAATTATTTCCACGTTATTTTTACCTGTCGGAGAAGTTTCTACAATGTCAATGACCTACTTCCCTTATGTTTGCCCCTTTGACCTGCAGGATATCATCGCCGAGGTCGAGGCGTGCCTCATCGGCCAGTTTTTTCAACTCGGCCACAACTTCAGGATAATATTCTTTCACATCGTACCTTTCTCCCGGGTCGCGGCGGAGGTCGTATAGTCCTTCTTCATGCTGGAAATTTTCATTTGTGGGCCCGGGGAATCCATTGGCTCCTGGTTTAAACCCGATGTATGTCCTTCCGGGATGGGCAAAAACCAGTTTCCAGGTACCTTTCCGGATGGCTTCAAGGCTGTTTTTGCGATAGTAATAAATGAAGGTTTCCCTTGGATTGGCATTTTCGTCGCCGAGTAAAAGGGGTAAAATATTCACGCCATCAATTTTATTTGCTGGTAGAGTGGAGTTGGTGATTGCTGCAAATGTTGGAAGAAGGTCGATTGTTGAGGCAAGTTTATTGCAGATCGTACCCCCGGCTATTTGTGCAGGCCATTTCATGATACAGGGGACGCGTTGCCCACCTTCAAAGCTGGCGCCTTTTCCTTCACGCAAACCACCCGTTGATCCGGCATTGTTCCCAAAATTCAACCAGGGACCATTGTCTGAGGTAAATACAACAAGTGTATTTTTATCCAACCCATTCTTTTCCAAGGCTTTCATAACTTCACCCACCGACCAGTCGATTTCCATGATCACATCGCCATACAATCCCTGACTGCTTTTCCCCTTAAATTTAGCGGAAACCGCCAACGGGACATGAGGCATTGAATGGGCCATGTAAAGAAAGAACGGGTTCTTTTTGTTCCGGTTAATAAAATCAACGGCTGTTTCTGTGTATATGGTTGTCAACTCCGACTGATCATCAAGGGTTTTCATCTCCCTGATCTTGTCGTTGTTTTTGATCAGCGGCAATTCGGGGAAAGCCAGTTTCCTCGCATATTCATTTGGGAAATTCCGGGACCCGTCAAAATACACCGGCCACATATCGTTCGAATAGGGAAGGCCAAGATATTCGTCAAAACCTTGCTGGAGTGGAAGGAACTGCCGAAGATGCCCCAAATGCCACTTACCGATTGCCCCAGTTTTGTAATTTTTCTGTTTTAGTACCTCTGGAATTGTTGTCTCCGAAGGGTTTAAACCGATTTCGGCTGTTGGGGAAAGGGCGCCCGAAATGCCCAGCCGGTTGGGATAACATCCTGTTAAAATCCCGGCACGCGATGCACTGCAAACAGCTTGGGCAGAAAGGAAACTTGTAAACCGGATTCCTGTTCTCGCCATCCTGTCCAGATTTGGTGTTTTATATCCTGTTGCCCCATAACAACTTAGGTCACCATAGCCCATGTCGTCCATCAAAATAAGGATGATATTGGGCTGTTTAATTTTTGATGCCGGACTTGTTTGGGCAAATGCACTTATTCCCGGCAAAAGCATTGACATACCAATCGAAATTTGAGGCAGAATGTTCATGTGTGGTAATGTTGTGTTAAACAATTAAAAATCTAATTAATGCAATCCAAATATACAAGTTATACAACCAGGTACAGAAAGTTAATGCAAAGAACGCAATCTTATAAAGCCTTTTTTATGATGATGCGCTCTTTGCAAACCTTTGTGTTAATTGGATTCTTTTGTTACAGTATATTTATATATATCAATTAAATACGGATCAATATCCTGTATTTTGTTTCAGGGCTGGATTCAAATCCAGTTCCAACTGTGGGATAGGCATCAGCAAATGTGCCTCCTTAACATTGGCCGCAATATCTGTTTTGATTTTCTCTGCTACAGTAGATTCGTATAAACTATGGTCTTTCATGCGCTGAACGAATGTTCCGGTCCGTGACAAGTCGAACCACCGATTTCCCTCATGGACAAATTCCAACCTCCGTTCATTGATCACAGCCTTTTTAAAGTCGTCTTTCGACAATGTGGAATAATTTCCACTTACATCGCCAAAAGCGCGGGTTCTGACACGGTTAAGTTGCAATAAAGATTTTACTGCATCTCCTGTTTCATTAAGGGCTTCAGCATACATCAAGATCGCATCGGCATAACGAATGATGTGCATATTAACATCACAATCGGTTGACGAAAGAACGCCATCCTGCCAATACTTCCCTGAGATCGGGATCGAAGAGGTCAAAACCTTTCCGGTAACGGGGTTTGTAAAATCGAACCGGAAATTTTTGGCCCGACGGGTGTCTTTTGCGCTGAACTGATCGTACAATTCGCGGGTTGGGATGTCGGCTTCGTTCGAACCGGTTACTCCAATTGTTCCTCCGGGAAGTGAATATTTAGGTCCTGCGAGGCCCATTTCACCATTGGAAGTATAAGGTGCTTTCTTATATTCAAGATAGAAAACAGCCTCAATTCCAGTTTCTTTGGCGGTATTCCAGTTATCAGCATAATTGGGCTGCAATCCATAACCGTAGGTGGCTTCACTTTCAACCACTTCTGCCAGTTTATCTTTTGCTTTTGCGTAATCGCCCTTGGTCAGGTAAACTTTTCCAAGTAAAATTTTGGCAGCACCTTTGGTTGCACGTCCTTCGTCTTTAGTTGAATAGTCTTTCCTTAATGGAAGATTGGCTTCCGCAAAGGTGAGGTCATCAATAATCTGTTGATAAATCTGTTCTTTGGGAATACGTGGACCCATTGCATCGCTGATCGATTCAAGCTTTGTGATCAATGGAACATCACCAAAAAAACGGACAAGGTTAAAATAGTAGAGGGCACGAAGAAATTTGGCTTCTCCGATCAACCTGTTTTTAAGTGCTTCATCCATTGTGACCTTCGGGATATTTTCGACTGCAGCATTGCATCGCGAAATCCCCGCATAACAATTGGTCCACATGTCCTTAACAAATGTATTCTGTGAATCTATCCTTAAAAATTCAAGGTTCTGCAGGAAGGCATTCGGCATTCCCAACCCATTTTTCATGTCGTCGGTGGGAAGGTCACCTAACATATACATTAACCTGTTATACAGGTTATTAAGCTGAGCATAGCCGGCATCGACAGCAGCCTGTGCATCTTTAGCACTTGAATAGAAATTGTTGACGACCAATCTGTCGGTCGGGTTCTCATCTAAAAAAGAACACGACGAAAAAACAGACAGAAAAGTTAAAACGGTATATAATGTTACTTTTTTCATTGCTATCAGATTTTTAGATTATTTCATGTCTATTTTAACGCCCATCATAAAGGTTTTGGACTGAGGATAACCTCCAAAATCTTCACCAGCTTCCAATGTTGAAGCACCACGGTAACTGACCTCCGGGTCGTATCCACGATAGTTGGTCAATGTCAGAAGGTTCTGACCAGTCACATATAATTTTACCCCCTGGATGTGTTTGTTTTTGAGATTGGGGAAATTGTACGACAATGAAAGTGTCTTCAATTTGATGTAAGATCCATCTTCCACCCAATGGTCGCTTACCAAAACCGCACGGTTTGTATTCGCTTTTGGATAAACAGTACTTGGATTTGTAGGTGTCCACCTGTTTACAAGGTCGGCGTAAACATTTTGCCCACCTGTAGGCATCTCCAACTCAATTGCATTGTAGTTAAAAAGTTCATTGCCATAGTTATACTGTACAAATACATTCAATTCCAGCCCTTTATAGCTAAGTGTATTTGTTAGGCCCCCAAAGAAATCAGGATTGGCATCCCCAAGGATCCGTCTGTCGTTCACTGCATCGATCTTTTTGTCCCCATTCAAATCCTTGTAACGGCGTAACCCGATCCCAATTGGTGAAGTTGAGGAAGTTTGTGCCGCTGTTTCAGTTGCATCCTGAAAGATCCCATCAAAAACGTAGCCGTAGAAAACACCAATCGGTTGGCCGACTACCAAACGTCGGATCGAACCTGTTTTCAGGTGGCCGTCCCCTTCAGGCATTTCTTTGTAAGATTCTCCACCAAGCTCCAAAACTTTGTTTTTGTTGAACGAAATATTGAAAGCTGTGGTCCATTTAAAATTGCCAGTGAAATTGTCGCTTTCCAATGAAAGTTCAACACCTTTATTTTCAACACTCCCTATGTTTTTAAGCATTGTCGAATACCCAGAAACTGCAGGTATTGAAACGTTATAAAGCAAGTCAGTTGTTTTTTTGCGATAATAGTCGGCTGTGAAGCGGAGACGATTGTCAAAAATACCCAGATCCAATCCAACATCAAGTTGACCTGTGCGTTCCCATTTCAAATCGGGGTTTGGAATTTTGTTGGGATAAAAACCTGAAACCAACTGATTGCCAATCATCCAACTTGCATTGCCAAGGGTAGCAAGCGATTCGTAAACGCCGATTTCTGTATTACCTGTAAAACCGTAGCTACCCCTTAGTTTTAAATTGGAAATCGTTGCTTTAAGTGATTTCATAAAATCTTCTTCTGTCACGCGCCATCCGAATGAACCTGAGGGGAAGAAACCATATTTATTGTTGGTTCCAAATCGCGAGGAACCATCAACACGGGAATTAGCTGAAAACAAATAGCGGTTTTTAAAAGTGTAGTTGACACGTGCAAGATACGACATCAGGTTCCACTGAATACCCGATGATCCGGGTTGATTGTACAAGGCCCCTGCACCCATATTGTTGTATGTCATGATGTTATTCACAAAATCGGAGGCCGAACCCATCACGTATTCAGTATTGTTTTGCTGCATCGTAAAACCAGCCAGCACATTGAAAGAGTGGATGTCGTTAAAAGTCTTTACCCAGTTGAGGGTGTTTTCGTTCAACCAGTTGATTGAGCGATTGACACTAACGGTTGCAGTTGCCTTCCCATTTGATTGATAAATCGTGTTAGGGGTATATTGGTTCGCTTTATCATAGAAAATGTCAGCACCCATGGTCACCTTTGCAGTTAAGCCTTCAATGATTTTAAATTCCCCATTGATGTCACCCAATAACCTTGTTGTTGCATTGTTGAAAATCTGCTCTTTGGCTGTAGCTATCGGGTTGGGTTCCAATGTTCCGGGGGTATTCACCTGCGTATATTCGCCGGTTAAAACGTTTGAATAAATAGGTAAAATCGGGTTCATCTTCAAAGCACCGGTGATGACACCGTCCTGGCCACCTGCATCTGTTGGAACAGCATTGTTAATGGTATGACTGATTGAAAAATGGGTACCAATTTTAAAAACGTCATTTATTTTACGGTCAAAATTCAGTCGGGTGGAATAGCGCTTGAAATTGGATTTGAGTACAATACCTTGCTGGTCGAAATAATTTCCTGAAATGGCATAGGATGTTTTCTCATCCCCACCAGAAAAGGTCAACTGATAATTCTGTGTTTTACCTCCCCTGTACAATTCGTTCTGCCAATTGGTACCATTGCCCAACAAGGCAATTTTTGCCAACGCTGCTGCATCATAGGGAGCAGTTAATTTGTCGTTTGTATATGCCTCATTAACAAGGGCTGCATATTCCTGGGCACCCATAACATCTATCTTTTTAGACACATTCTGGACTCCATAATTAGCCTCAAATGAAACAATGTCGCGCCCCTTTTTACCGGTTTTTGTTGTAATCAGCACAACCCCATTAGCTGCGCGCGCCCCATAAATTGCAGTTGCTGCTGCATCTTTGAGGATTTCTATCGATTCAATATCGCTGGGATTAACCGTTGAAAGTCCGCTCATTTGCACTTTTCCACCAGTATTGCCAAAACCGCCCCCATTGTAAACCGGAAATCCGTCGATGACATAAAGTGGCTCATTTCCACCCTGAATGGAACTGCTACCACGTACCCTGATCGAAGCCACCGCACCGGGCATACCGGATGTTTGGGTCACCTGAACTCCGGAAGCACGGCCTACCAGACCCTGGTCGATCGATGTCATCGGAGTTTGTTGCAGCTCACTGGTTTTTACAGAGGCAACGGCGCCTGTAAGGTCGCTCTTCTTCACCGTTCCATAGCCAATTGCCACAACCTCTTCAATGCCAATGGCATCTTCTGCAAGTGTCACATTCAGGGTTGTTTTTCCCCCGACTACAATTTCCTGTGCCTTCATTCCTACAAACGAAAACTGTAAGGTTGCATTGTCAGGAATATTTGAAATCGAGTAGGCTCCATTTCCATCGGTTATCACACCGGAGGTTGTTCCCTTAACAACCACAGAGACGCCAGGTAAAGAAGCACCTGAGGAATCGGTCACTTTTCCCTTTAACACTTTTTGCTGCTGTACTGCGGATTTTATCTCGCTTAATGAGTTGATGGCAATGTACTTATCAATAATTTTATAGCCTAAACCACTGTCTTTCAACAGATCGTCCAGAATCTGGGTTACGGTTGCCCCTTTAAAATTGGCATCAACTTTTTTGTCGAGAAGGTTTTGGTTGTATTTGACCACCACATAATAGCCGCTCTCTTTCTCCAAACGTTCGATGATCTCCTTAAAAGATGCGTTCTCCATGGAGAGATTGATTTTTTGATTTTGCCCAAAAGTATTCGCAAAGGAATAGGCTGTCAGAACAAATACCAATACAACAGTAATTTTCATAATTCGCAAGATTTTTCGAATATCCCACTTAAGTGGAATACAACCTTTGGTTATTTTCATAAATTTGAAATGTTTTTGATGAATAATTAATCTTTTGACTGAAGGTTCTTATTTTGAATTAACTAGCCGGATTCTTCGGATTCCGGTGAAATCAATCAGTTTGGAAATATGTCCAGTATTTTCAGACTGATTTTTTTTATCGACTAACTTGAATCTTTTTTCATATTTAGTTATTTGTTTAAATATCAATTATTTACATATATTTACATCCATTTCCAATTTGCTTCATCCCCAATTTTACTCCCAGTAAACAATTGTTGGTTCAGTTGGGCGTATCACAATTTTATATTTGAGGGAAGAGGTCAATTTCAAGACTTCAAGGATCTGATCAATTGGCTTGTTCTTCATAATTGTACCAAAATAGGCTTCTTCGCCCAACTTAGGGTTTTTGATCACGACCTTTACGTTGTACCAGCGTTCGATTTTTTTTGCGATGTCTTTTAGTTTTTCATTTCTGAAGGTAATTAACCCATCTTTCCAGGTGGTGTACAATGCTGTATTGACTTTAAAGATTGTCAATTTGGAAGTTTTTGTGTCAAAATAGGCATTCTCACCAGGTACGAGCCGAAGTAACTCTTTATCGGTCTTGTTCATAACTCCAAGACTACCTTCCACTAATGTTGTATTGATGATATTGTCTTCAGGGTAAGCCTCTATGTTAAATGATGTCCCAAATACCTTGAAATTGAGGGAAGCGGTTTGAACGATAAACGGATGTTCCTGATCTTTTGTAACATCGAAAAAAGCTTCCCCCTTAAGAGTAATAGATCTTTTCCCCAGAAAAAAATCCCCATTCCAGGTAACAGAACTTCCTGAATTGAGCACCACCTTTGTCCCGTCAGGTAATACAAGATTAGTCATTTGTCCAGGAGGGGCAGAAATCGATGTAACATTCTGATAGATAAGACTTTCTTTGTCAATGCCCGAAACAAGGTATTGAACAGACATCCCTGTGGCAAAAACCAGTAAAAAGATAGCGGCATATTTGGCTACCTGTAAATATAATTTTACCAGCTTCTGCTTTCTGAACCTGGGGGCAAAGGAGTGTTGCCAGACTAGCGTTTCGTCACCATTATCCGAAGAGGTCAATGCTTTGATTTTTTTATACCTGATAAACTCTTTCCGATTTTCGGGTGCTGCTTCGATCCATTGAAACAGCCTGGCTACTTCTTCCTCAGAAGCCTCCCTGCTTAAATATTTATTGACCAATTGATCGTCCATTACTTGGTTGTTTTCATGATAGGTACACCCATATACGGTTTAACCCTATATAGGTTTTGATTTTTTTCTTCCCCTGTTATTGCTACTGGCTGCCAGCAACTGGCTATTGGCAACTGGCAGTTGTCCAGTGGGAATTTGTAATTCGGAACTTAAGTTCAGAAAATGACGATTAATAGTTAGCATTTTGAAAAACGAGACATATACAGCATTCGAACCATGCCAGCCGCCAGTTGCCAATTGCCAGCAGCTTAAATATCTAAAGCTCCTAATGAATGAAAAATGCAATAAAAATGGTGGGTAAATATTCCGCCAAGCTGATTCTCAGCGTCTTTAATGCTCTGGTGATATTTGCTTCGACAGATTTTACAGAGATATCCAATTCTTCTGCAATTTCGCAATTCTTTTTACAGTCGATCCGGCTCATTGTGAAAACCAATCGGCATTTATCGGGTAACTCATTGATAGTCTGATTGATCATTGTTTCAAGTTCAAAAAATTCAAGAAGGTCAAAATCAAAAGATTCAAGAATTTCCAGGTTTAATTCCGATTCAGAAAACTGAAGCTTTCTATCCTTGTAATTGTTGATGACTTTTTGGTGACGGAGGTAGTTCAGACATTCCGTTTTAGCGGAAGTGTATAGAAAAGAACGGATCCCGTTCATTGATTTAACCTTTTCGCGGTTGAGCCACAATTTAATAAACGCCTCCTGAGCCAAACTTTGGGACTTGTCCCTGTCACCAATGAATTGATTGCAAAAACCAACAATCCGGTTATAGTTAGTCTTAAAAACCTTTTCAAAGGCAGGTTCATGACCCTCCTTAAAACGCAGAAGGAAATAATCATCCATAGCTGGTGTCGTTCCCATTAAAAGTGGATTGTTAGTCGATGACAAATATAGCAATAATTTTCCTTCACTTTGCGAAATAGAAAGTTCACCCGTTCTTTTTTCAGTTTCACCCCTTTTTTATCTGGTTATCTTTCACCCAATCACTATCTTTGGTGCTTATGAAAACAACTTTGAAACAAAGATATTTCGGTATCGCGCTGCTCCTGTCGTTTAGCATTGCCATTACCATGCATTTCCCTTTGGTATTGTACACCCTTTTTGATGAAATCGACAGGCATGGTCGTGAGAAATTTGATGTTGCTTTTGCAGCATTTGATCTTGTTGGTACTTTTTTGGTAACATTTGTTTTGTTTACTCTGAACTATTATCTGATAAAACCCTTCGAAAGACAGCATAAAATCAACAAAAAGACTCTCGCCTTGTCGGTTTTGCTCACCCTTGTGTCGGTGGTTTTGCTCATTTCAATCATCAATTTGTTAAAAAACATGGGGACTCCCGCAGTGGATTTCAGGGGACATCATGATGAATTACTTTTCAGGAATTTATTTAGCGCAGTAATCGTTTTAGGATCGATTTTTATTATGCGGCTGATTTACCAGAAGCAGACCTTTGAGTTGGAAAATGAAAAGCTCAGGATTGAAAGCCTCCAGAGTCAGTTCGAATCACTTAAAAATCAGGTAAGCCCCCATTTTTTGTTCAATTCGCTCACAGCCCTAAAAACCTTGATACGGGAATCGCCCCAATTGGCAGGGCAATATGTTGACCATTTATCACAGGTGCTGCGTTACACTTTGCAAGGCAATGACAAGCAATTGGTTACACTGCGCGAAGAGATGGAATTTGCAGAATCCTATCTCTTTCTGATCAAGATGCGGTATGATACCAACCTGATCATTCATACAGAAATAAAAGAAGAACAGATGCGCCTGATGCTTCCTCCGCTGACCATCCAGACCTTGCTCGAAAATGCTGTGAAACACAATGAGATCAGCAAGCGCAATCCATTGTCCATTCATATTATAAGTTCCGCAAATGAAACATTGACCGTAACCAACCGGATTCAGAAAAAACTTTCCGCTGAACAGGGCACAGGGATTGGGCTGACCAATCTTTCAAAACAGTTCCTGTTACTGGGCGACAGGGCACTTCAGGTTTCAAACGAAAATAGCGAGTTCAGGATCGAAATTCCATTAATCAAACCTAAAATAGGATGAAGGCATTGATCGTTGAGGACGAAGCACCTGCAGCAAGGCATCTTCAAAGTGTGCTTAACGAAGTTGGAGATATTCAGGTGATTACTATGCTTGATAGCGTTACCGATACAATTGAATGGTTTAGGGAAAACAGCCAACCGGATCTGGTTTTTATGGACATCCATCTGGCCGATGGCTCAGCATTCCTGATCTTTGAGCATATCAATATTACCTGTCCCATCATTTTTACGACAGCTTACGATGAATATGCGATCAAAGCCTTTCAGGTCAACAGTATCGACTATCTGCTTAAACCAATTACTACTGCAGGAGTTGAGAGAGCTTTGGAAAAGATGAAGCGGCTTAAGGGTACGCAGGAAATGCAGTTGGATATCAATCAATTAATCGCATCGTTTAAAAAAGATAAATCCTTTAAAACCCATTTTCTGGTCCCTGTCAAGGGGAGCAAGCTGATCCCTTTACAGGTGAAGGACATTGCCTATGTTCATATCGAAGATGCCCTTGTAAAGGCCAAAACCAATGACGAAAAATCTTTTGTGCTCGAAAATACCCTGGATGAATTGGCCGCAATGCTGAATCCTGAAGAATTTTTCAGGGCCAACCGCCAGTTTATCGTTGCCCGGAATGCAATTAAAGAGGTGGATCTATACTTCAATAGCAGGTTGTCCATCAACCTCAAAGTAAAAGTTTCTGAGAAAATATTGATCAGTAAAGTGAGGGTCACTGAATTCAAGGAATGGTTTTCCGGTAAATAATAAATAATTAGTCAATTAACGCATTCAGTGTTTTTGTAATCGTTTCCTTTAATTTGGGTGTGACTGTTACCTTTTCGGCATATTCTTCCCATTTCCTCACCACCGATTTTATTTCTCCAATGATCTTTTCCCCCTTTTTGATGTTGTTGGCAGTGGCAATAGTCATTAGGTCTTCTTTCGTAATCCTTTTGCGTTTACCGTTGATACTCAGGGTTTGCTGACTGACCCAAATGCTGTTGGGATCGTAGGAATAGCAAACATCATAAGCAGGCGAGAGTTCCCATCTGCCTTCTTTTTTAAGCTTGAAGGAAAAATTCTTGGTATGATCGTCATAATTGGTAGCCATCACATTGAACACCATCCTCCTGAACATCTGCTCGGCTTAGGGATAACTCAGCTTCAATATCCGCATGGTTTGAAAAAGTTGTTCATAGCTGTACGACAGCATGTTGCTAAAATCATAGTGTTGGATGCCACATAAAGTCTGGATATGGTGTTTCGTTTCGTTTCCTTCCCTGTCGAAACGTTTGGTCATAAAGTGGGCCCGACCATTGTCTTCTTCCAATAACCGGCACTCCATCATGTCAATTCCGCACTCTTTAGCCATCAGGTAGTATGCAAATTCCACCCTCCCAAAACCGTTGCTTTCACCAAATTGTGCATCGTGTACCCCATCCAATTTGATCAGCCAATGTTCAAAACCTTTTGGTGCCTTAGCCTGTCCCGATTTTACCTCTCCGGTTTTTGGGTTATAAGCGATCACCGCTTTGGCCCTTGCCCCTCCCGCAGAAGTTCCAATTTTCAGGATGTCCTTCATGGCTTTCTGTTCATCCTCTTCAATGTTGGTTTCAAATTCTTCCCTCACTGAGAGCATCCTTTGGGCAGTTTCAACCAAACTCTTTATTTCAACCGGAACGGCTTGTTTTTCCGACTTAAACAAAGCTGTTTCAAATTCAAGTGCCCCCATTCCCCTTTTACCAATAAAACACAACTGTTCAACAGGGTTCATGCCGTTGGCCTGCCTGCCTTGTTGGGCCAACCATGAATTGATCAACTGATTCCCATATTTGTCGGGCAGGGCATCCGACAACAGGCCGGGCAACCCTTTGAATGTGTCACTTGTTTCTCCACGGGCTGGTCGCAGCTCCGGAAAGGAATAGATCCGGCTTCCGTTCCTGATGGGCATTTTGATGGGAGAGAGGTCCCAACCTTTTAATAGGAACTTTGGGTCGTACTGAAAACTTGCCAGACGCAGATCGGCATCCCATCGGACCGCTCCAACAAATTCGTCCCATATCCTGACTTCCGCAAAATCTACCATGTCGGTTCTTCTTTTGAGGATACTGCATTATCCTGATTTCTTGCACGTTGCCTTTTGCTCTTCTGCAGTTTTGCATATTCGATGGGGCTTATTTCATTTGTCACCTTAAAAACATCCATAATGTACAACAAATCGAGTACCCGCAAAATTTGTATCAGGCTGCTCAAGGTCACTTTTTCACCCCGTTCCATCAAACTCAATGTTGAACGGCTGATACCGGCCTGCTCAGAAATATCGTCTTGTGTTTTGTTTTGGTTTAAACGATGGTGTTTGATAAATTTTCCGATTGCAGCACAAATTGCCATATCGCTCATTGAAACCCATTCATTGTATGAATTATCATTCATAAAACTGTATATTGAATTTAATGTATGAAATTTCGTTCAAATATAAAATTTATATATTAAAGAACCAAATATTATTCTGGATAAATGAGTGCACTCATTTTTGTTATAATCAATAAATGGATGAAGATTCTTGGATTATATTGAGAAGTGCAAATAATTATGTTTTTAAACACTTTGATATTTATGACTATTTTAAGGAAAGTAATAAAAGTAAAACTTACCTTTGACTGATTAAAATTCCGCTTTTAATGAATCAAAAACTAACAGTGAAATGAAAAGAATTAGTTGTCTTTATCTTGTTTTATTAACCTTTTTAACCTTATCGGGTTTTTGCAGTGAACCTGTAAAACCGGTTTCAGTACAGGCTCCCTTGTTGGACTTGGGATTCCTCTACAACCAGAATTTTATCCCGAATAGTGGAGATACGGTTGTTGGTGCCCCCATCCCTGTGGAAATCGAAGATCCCGAAATGTTGGGTATCAACAAGGAAGCAGCCCATGCTACCCTGATGGCATATGGAAACCTTGCTGAAGCTTTGAAAGCAAACCGCCACGCTTCCTCGTTTTGCAGGTCATTAAATGGACCATGGAAATTTAACTGGGTTACACGCCCGGAGTATCGACCTGTCGATTTCTACAAACCATCTTACGACGTAAAGGGTTGGAAAGAGATTATGGTACCTTCCAATTGGCAGGTATTGGGATATGGCACACCATATTATCGCAATATGGGGTATATCTTTAAGAGAGACTTTCCGCATGTGATGACTGAGCCGCCCAAAAACTTTACCGCTTTTGAAGAACGCAACCCGGTTGGAAGTTACCGCAGGGAGTTTGAAGTTCCGGCAACATGGAATGGCCGTCGGTTGTTCCTCACTTTCGATGGTGTTGACGCTGGATTTTTCCTTTGGATCAACGGCGAAAAAGTCGGTTATAGCATCAACAGCCGCAATGCTGCAGAGTTTGACATCACAAAATATGTGAAACCCGGTAAAAATATGGTTGCTGTTGAGGTTTACAGGTTTTGTGCAGGGAGCTTCCTGGAAGATCAGGATATGTGGAGACTAAGTGGGATTTTCAGGAACGTAACGGTCTGGAGCACTCCCAATACCCATGTTCGCGACTATTTCATCAAAACGGACCTCGACGCTCAATATAAAAATGCAACAGTAGATGTAACCGCAAAAGTCAAGAATTATGGAACAACAAAAGGTGTTGCACAGAAATTGGTGGCTACTCTTTATGATGGGATCAAACCGGTTGAAGGAGCAAAAGCTGAAGTAACTGTTCCTGCATTGGCACCTGGTGAAGAGCAGGTTATTTCTGTAAAATTCCCGGTTATCAATCCTGAAAAATGGACCGCAGAGACACCCAAACTCTATACGACTGTACTCTCGTTGAATGAAGGTGCTGCTCCTACAGAAATCCTGTCGTCAAAAACCGGGATTCGGAAAATTGAGATCAAAGGGCGTTTGTTTCTCGTCAACGGTACTCCTATCAAATTAAAGGGTGTGAACCGTCACGAACACTGGCCGGAAGTTGGGCATGCCATAACCGAGGCACAAATGATCCGCGACCTTGAGGTCATCAAACAAGGCAACTGTAACCACGACAGGACCTGCCATTACTCCGACGATCCACGCTGGTACGAACTGTGCGATGAGTATGGGTTATGGCTGGTTGCAGAGGCCAATGTGGAGTGCCATGGTTATGATGGCAAATTCGACAATGAGCCCCGGATGAAAGCTCAGATCATCGACCGCAACGTTGCAAATACCGAGAATTTCAAAAACCATGCGTCTGTCATCCTTTGGTCTCTTGGAAACGAGAATGGTGGAATCGGTGCCAACTTTGTTGCTGCACAGGAGGCGATCAAGGCCATTGATCCTACCCGTTTTGTCCATTACGAACGGTTCGGGATCACCAAGAAAAACCCTGCAGACATCGATTCACGGATGTACACAAATCCTGCACAGGTTGAAAAGATCGCCACGGATACAGCCTATACGAAACCATTCTATCTTTGTGAATATGCACACGCCATGTTCAACTCGATGGGTGCGATTGGCGAATACAACGACCTGTTCGATAAATACCCTTCATTGTTGGGTGGTGCCATCTGGGAATATCAGGACCAGGGATTGTACAACAACCGTGATCCGAAACATCCGATCATTGCCTATGGTGGCGGATTCGGCGAATTTCCCAATGACAAGTACTTTATCCACAAAGGAACCGTGTTCTCCGACCGTTCACCCAAGCCACATTATCCAGAGATGAAAAAGGCTTATCAATGGATTGGTATTGCTGTTGATGCAGCAGATCAGGGAACTGTAAAAATCCGTAACCGGTATCAGTTCATTAATCTGGATGACTTTACTGGTTCATGGAGCCTCTCAGAAAACGGGAAAGTGATTTCATCGGGTAAGTTAGCAGTTCCTAAAATGATGCCCGGAGCCGAGGAAGTGGTGAAAATTCCTTATACGATTACAAGTCCGAAAGCTGGTGCCGAATATTTTGCACGTGTCTCGTTTACAATGAACAGCGACAAAGTTTGGGCAAAGAAAGGATTCGAAGTCGCTTCCCAACAGTTTGAAGTGCCTGTGAAGGTTGCAGCAATTGAGAAATCTGGTCAGCAAGGTGCGGTAAGTTTCGCCCAAACTGATAAGGAAGTGACCATAAAAGGTGCTGGGTTTGCTGCTGTATTTGATAAGACTTTGGGAACGTTTACCTCAATGAAAAATGGTTCACAAGACCTGTTGACCAATCAGGGTGGTCCACGTTTGCACCTGTGGCGTGCCCCGCACAAAAACGACGATATGTGGGCCTATAGGGATTGGACCAAAAACGGTTTGAGCGAACTCAAATGGACTGTTACTGAAACATCTGTCAATCAGGTTAATCCAATGACCGTTCAAATCCTTACAAAATTGAAAGGTGAAGGGAAGAATGATTTTGTGGTGACCCATGAAGCTGTTTATACGGTTACAGGGGATGGCAAAATAATCGCTTCCAACAAGATCGACTCAAATAATCCCAAGTTGGTTGTTGGCAGGATGGGGGTTCGGTTGATGTTGGACAAACAGCTCGACCAGATCAGTTACTTCGGAAGGGGCCCGATGGAGAATTACAGCGACCGCAAAAGAGGTTTCGATGTGGGTGTTTATGGAAGTTCTATTGCTCAGCAGCAAACTCCTTATGAAAAACCGATGGATTGTGGTAACCATGAAGATGTAAGATGGGCCACCCTGTTCCAGAAAGGTGGTGCAAGCCTGCATGTAACCAGCGACAAGGAACTGATGCAGATTACCGCACTTCCATATACAGATGAGGAACTTGAAGTACCTGAATACAAGATCGATTTGCCAAAGAGCAGTGCGACTGTATTGTGTATCAGCCATAAAACTTTGGGTGTCGGTTCTGCAGGTTGCGGTCCACGGCCACTAGAACAATACATGGTCTATGCCGGACCAACTTCGTTCGACTATACATTGGATATCAAAGGCAAATAGCTGAATTAGTGATAGTCTCACTTTGAGTGAGGCTATCACTTTTAATATCATTTACCTAAAAATATGAAAAGCAATATTATTTTAGCGATTGTATTTACCTTTTTAAGTTATAGTCAGTCAGAAGGACAAAGCTTTCTGGAGAAACTGAACAACCTGCCTCGCTCAAAAACCATCAGGGCTCCGGAGTTTGATGTTGTTAAAAAATATGTTTTCAGCATCGACAGCATTAACAAGGTATTGATTATCCAAGATTTGAGGAAAAGTCCTGATACAAAGGAGTTCCATTTCGATCAACTGATCTACGAAATACCATTGGTTGATTTAGGTGCAGGAAGTTTTAAAATTGCCAAAGATGCCGATGATGCTGATTTGTTAAACTTTACAATTGGTACCATCCACAATAAATTGTCGATCAACTGGTATTTTTTAAGATATGATGAAGTTGTTGCAATTCAGGTCAGCGATCTTTTGGGTTTGGGACAATGGCCTTATTCAAAACAATTGGAATCTGATTTTAAGAGCATTATTCTTATGTTGAAAGCTCATTTCAATGACAAGGCTAACTCCACAAAATTTGACCGGGAGGGAAGGATGGTTTTTAAATATACATCTTCCATTGTAACCGCAATTGGAGCTAAAGATAGTTTAAAGGCGTTTACGGATGGGTATTATTATCCTGCAAGTTTAGAAAGTCCACCCTACTATTCCAAGAATCAAGCGTTATCCGACTCCAGATTAAAGAAGGATTTAAAAAGTGAACTGAAACGGAACAATATACAATTGGGTAGCAGGGCTCCGGTTTTTATTCGTGTTGGTTCCAATGGGAAAATAGAGTCAACCTACTTTCCTGACCTTTCATTCGCAGACAACAAGAAGATCGATATTAATCAATTTGAGCTATTTAATCCCGGAAAGGAATCCGGAGGTCCAGTAAAAAGCAAATATTTACTAATTCTAAATTAGAATTTGAAAGTATTAGTTTCAAGTCATTCAAAAAACCTTAATCATGCGTTTATTAGTATCTGATAATCAAGATCCCTATTTTAATCTCTCAAGTGAGGAATATCTGCTTAAAAACAGTAATGAGGATATCCTATTGCTTTATATTAATGAACCCTGCATTGTCGTTGGTAAGCATCAAAACTTATTGTCGGAAATAAACCTTCTATTTGCGATTGAAAACAACATCAAACTAGCCAGACGAATCTCTGGTGGTGGTACTGTGTATCAGGACCTAAACAACATCAATTTCAGTTTCATACAAAATTGTTCCAATGTTGAAAAAATAAGTTTTGAAAAATACACAATTCCCATCTTAAATGCTTTGAATGATTTGGGTTTGAATGCGTATTTCTCTGAGCGACACGATATTCTGATTGATAATATGAAAGTATCCGGAAATGCAATGCACGTGTACCGGAATCGCGTATTATCCCATGGCACACTTCTTTATCATACCGACCTGAATAATCTTTCGCTGGCGTTGAAAAACAATCCGGAAAAGTACATCGATAAATCAATTAAGTCAGTCAGATCTAAAGTCACCAATATTAGCAATTACTTGCCTACAGTCTTCAGCACTGACAAGTTTTTGAAGATCATTTTATACAAGATATTGTCGCAATCAGAAAGATCCGTTCTGGAAAATTTAAATGATGAAGAGATACAAAAAATTAGCATCCTGTCAAATGAAAAATTCCAATCATGGAATTGGATTTATGGGTATTCACCAAAATACGTTTTTAGCAATTCATTTCAATATGGATCCTCTCTTATAAAATTCGAGCTTGAGGTTCAGAAAGGAATCATTAAAAATATTGAATCGAATTCAAATGATGTGGACCAAATGCTATTTAACTCATTAATTGACGAAAGGCATGATTTTCTGTCAATTTATGGAAAGCTCAATAAAAATGAATCCCTGAATTCCCAAGCTCGGGCCAATTTGATCGACTTATGTTGCCATTTTTTTTGAAAAACTAACGAACAGCCTGTTGAAAAACTCACGCAGCTATTCTTAGTATTTTATGAATTAAAATTCACTCATTAACTATGATAATTATGCTTAATGAGTGAAATATCATTCAATTCAAGCTTTATTTTATTGCTAATTTCCAAAGCAATTTCTGCGATGATCTGCGAGATCTGCGGGAAATACTTTTTCCCGCAGATCCCGCAAATTTTCGCAGAGGGCTGCTCAGTAAAATTTGATACAGCTTTGCCTATTGTTTTAAGCTGCTTTTAAACGCTAAGAATTTTTTGTCGAGCATATCTTTAAGTTCCTGGTAGCCATAATTCAGTCCATTTGCAGAAATAGCGATTGCAGTACCATATGAATCATAATTTTTTTGCATCAATAGCCCTTTGATAGGATTTTTTTGCCTGTCAATATAGTCCTGCGGATTTTTTACGATCAAACAGATGAAAGTTGGTTTACAACTTTGGTTTCCTTTATCTCCAATACATCAGACCAGAGAATAAGTCCAACACTTATCGCGCTCGAATTGTCAAATACTCCTTCGGCTGAAATGACTAGTCCTGGTGATTTGTCGCCTAACATTTTGAAAATAAAATAGCCCATAATCCCGAAAAATACGATACTTGCAAGTCCAACTATAAAGATTATTGTCGAATTACCGAAAAGTGGGAGGTCGATTTTTGGTGGAGCAGTTACAAACCAAAAACCAATTCCTGCGAAAGTAGCAGCACCTAAAAACAGTAAAAACAGTTTTGATTTACTGAGTTGGATTACTATTTTTCCCGAAGCGTCATCATTCATATTGTATCGTTTTTAAAATGGCCTGTGACTATCGCAAAGGTTTAATCCAGTAGCTATACTGTTGATTTGCATAGGGTATCTGATATTGCTTCAACGGCCATGATCCCCAGCTATCCATACCCTGCAACCCCGACTGCTGCAAATCGATGTGCAGGTAGGTTTCGTTCCTTGCTACCAGTTCGCCCGAGTGGTATTGCTTCTTATCGACTTCCGGATCAAGGTCATCCACACTGTAAGGCAATGCCGAACAATTTAAGAGCTCGTTTGCAAACTCGAACCGTAATCCGCTCCCTTTTTTATTGGTCAGGCTGAACCAGCGCACATCCGATTTGTTGCCGCTCTCCTGTGGACGGGCATATGGGAAATACTGCTCGTTGACTTTTTGGGCATAAATTCCAACCAAAGAACCACTTTTACGGTCCCAATAACTTTCGCCCGGACCACGTCCAAACCATTTGACCTGATCGAACTGTTTGTTCATCTGCAGGTCGTTGCCAATGCGCATCATGATTTTGGTTTTCCCTTTCATCGCTTCAAACTGATTGTCAACTTTGACCGAACCGTCAGCATAAACAGTAAGTTTTTGTTTGATGATTGCGTCACCATCTATCAAGTTTTTGCTGAAGAGTATTTCGATTTGACCCGGATTTATTGTATTAACTTTAGAATTAATAATCTTCCCATCCTGATAAGCATTCCGCCACTTCCGCATCGATTTGTTGAACCCTGCGCCAATGTCGTTATCTGTCGGAGCACGCCAGAAGGAAGGTTCGGGGCCCCTTACGAGCATGGCCACACCTTTCAGAATATACGATTTCAGAAGTCCTGCCTTGAGGTCGAACGTCAGCATAAAATCTTTTCCGGTAACTGTAAAGATGTCGTCTTTGGTCGAGGTTTTCAGTTCGCCTTTTGCTGATATTTCGTTTTTGGCAGCAGGTGTGCTTAGTTCAAACTGCTCATAAGCAAGTATATGGCCAGCTTCGAGGAATGGCTCTGGTTGCTTCAATTCATAATAAACATTCAAAAAGTATTCATTACCGGTTTTCTGTTTGGACTTAACAGGAAGTACAATCGTTTTACTTTGACTTGCCGGAATCGCAATTGATGGCACTATGCCTTTCTCCACTTCGATGCCGTTTTCAAGCAACTTCCAATCAATCTGAATGTTGTTCAGATTTCTAAAAAAGTACCCATTGGTTACAGTCAGTTCATTGGTACCGTTCAATTTTGTTTTGATGTGCTGATAGACTTTTTTTACTTCGACAGCCATAGGTGTCATGCCACGGTAAGCCGTTACGACCCCTTTCACACAGAAATCGTTGTCGCTCAGGTTCTGGTTGGTTGGTTCATTAAATGGGAAATCGCCACCATAAGCCATGATCCGTTTTCCATTTTTCAAAGTATCAATGGATTGATCGATCCATTCCCAGATAAAACCACCCTGAAGGTTAGGATTGTTTTCGATTGCTTCCCAATACTCCTTGAAATTTCCGAGGCTGTTGCCCATGATGTGCGCATATTCGCTCATCACCAAAAGACGGGTAGGGTTGCTTTTCGAATACCTGACCAACCAATCTGGCGAAGGGTACTGTGGCACAATCATATCTGTATTATAATCATTTTCAGCACGTTCGTATTGAACAGGACGGGAATCGGTTTTTTTCAGCCAGTCGTAGGCTTCGTACATGACTGTACCGTTACCTGCCTCGTTACCAAGCGACCAGGTCACAATTGAAGGATGGTTCTTATCGCGTTCGTACATGCGCTCAATCCGTTGCAGCTGGACATTCCGCCACAATTTATCGTTGCCAAAACTGTATTCAAGATCGTATCCACGGCCATGGGATTCAATATTGGCTTCGTCAACAACATACAACCCATATTCATCGCAAAGTTGCATCCAATAGGGATCTGGTGGATAGTGAGAATGGCGGACTGCGTTCACGTTGAGCTTTTTCATCATCTCCATGTCCTTGCGCATGTCGTCCTTTGTTAAGGTGTGCCCTTTGGTGGCATTGTGTTCATGACGGTTCACCCCTTTCAGGAAAACACGTTTGCCATTTACAAGGAAGTTATTGTCCTTTATTTCGATGGACCGAAACCCTACCTTTACAGGAACTACCTCAATCACAGCATTATCCTTGTCTTTCAGGGTGATATACAAATTATAAAGATAGGGTATTTCTGCCGACCAGTTTGATACTTTGGGAATCTCTTTGTTGAACGAAACCCTTGTGAAATAATTTCCAAGAACAGTCATCTTGCCATTTGTCTGATCTTTCCAGATGCTGTTCCCATTGGCATCGGTCAACTCGACTTCCACGGAGAAAACATCTGGTTTACTGTGATTTGTTCTTTTGTCGATCCGGTAACTGTTGACATCGATATCCGCTTTCAGGATACCGTTGGTATAAGTAGCATCCAATGTGGATTGAACCTTGAAATCACGGATATCTAGCAGAGGTGTTGAATAAACAAATACATCGCGTTCGATCCCTGAGATGCGCCACATATCCTGACATTCAACGTAAGACCCGTCGCTCCAGCGGTAAACCTGCAATGCCACAAGGTTTTCCCCTTTTGTTATATATTTTGTAATGTCAAATTCGGCAGCCAGCTTGCTGTCTTCGCTGTATCCCACTTTTTTACCATTAACCCAGATAAAGAAAGCTGATTTGACTGCACCCAGATGGATAAAAACCTGACGCCCGTTCCAGTTTTCAGGGATTGTGAATCTCTTACGGTACGAACCAACAGGATTATTGTCCTCGGGAATATCGAATGGCGGATTCAACCTTGAACCGCGTTTGGCCTGTCCTGTAAATTCGTAGGGCTGGTTCACGTAAATTGGAAGGCCATATCCATTGACCTCCCAGTTAGCAGGCACCTGGAAATTGACCCATGACTGGTCGTTAAATCCCAACTCAAAAAAATCAAGCGGCCGTTTTTGCGGGTCCTTCACCCAATTGAATTTCCACGTCCCGTTCAGAGAAAGAAAGTAATTCGATTTTTCACGGTCACCGGTTTTGGCCAGTTCCCTGTTCTCGAATCCGAAGCTGGAAGCTCTCATTGGCATCCGTCCAAGTGATACAATTTCAGGGGATTGTAATTCGGTTGGGATTTTCTGAGCAAAAACAAATGATAGTAAGCACATTACGATCATCGAGGTCAAAATAGTTTGTCTCATTTCAATTAAAGTGGTTTTATTTTCTTTATGGCTTAAAGCCAATGTACGTTAGTTAATCCGTGCAAAAGTAACTATTTTCCTATTTTTTTGATGGTTTTTATTGCGAATAACTGATGGGACTGGTCCTGCTCCTGGTATTGGCCCGAAAGCTACCTTGTGTTTCGTTCGGACAGGAGATCATCCGCTAATTTTATTGGTTGCAGATTGAAATATATCAGAATATTACTGTGCGTTGCACCTAAACACGATAACACGTGAATTGATTTCTACAAATATTCCGCCACTCTGTGGCTTTGATATGGTTCAGCAAATAGTATTAATTGAATGTGATAAATGCTAAATATGCTGTTGGAATCGATGATTTACTCTGGAGACTAATTCTTTGTGAACCTATCTCTCAATAACAGATTCGTTTCAAAATCTGTTATTATTTAATATACAATATATTAGAACTTTACTGTTTTCCCTGTCTTTGCCGATTCCCTGGCAGCATCCAAAATCCTGACCACCTGAACATTGTTTTCAAGCGAGTAAAGCCCAAAAGCAGGAACAGTAATTTTTCCACTCAGGACATCTGCGAAATAGTTGAAGGGGTCTTCATAAACTGCAACATCGGCAGAGGTTACCTGTGTTGCCTTTTCGTTTTGCATTTTGGCACCCCGGATCCGCATATTGTTTTTATCAACGGATATCACATATCCTTTGTCACCGTAGATCTCCATGTCTTTCCGGCTGAAAGGCCAGTTCCATGAAGCCTGGATAATGCACTGTGAATGAGGGAAATTGACAATAATTGATGCATCGTCATCGACTTTCGGATAAATTTCGGGTTTATACTGACGCGTAACTGCTGTAACCGAAACAGGTTTCTCTCCATTGGTGAGTGCAGTCATCAGGTTGGCACCATAACATCCAAAATCTACAATTGCACCACCTCCGTTTAAGACAGGATCAGTTAGCCAATCAAGAAAAACCTTGTTGCACCCGATCTCTTTTGGCCCCTGATGCCCGTCGTGGATTACGACCTTTCTAACGTTTCCGACGTAATTGCTGTCGTTCACCATTTTAAAAGCTTGGGCCGTAGTAGGATACCAGGATGTTTCGTAATCTGTCAATAAATTGATGTGGTATTTATTGGCAATTTCAGCCATCCTCTGAGCGTGTTTCATGTTCACAGCCAACGGTTTCTCCACCATCACATGAATGCCACGCGGGGCACAAGCCTCAACAACTGCAAGGTGGTCATAAATAGATCCGAACGCAACTACTGCATCGGGTTTTACTTCATCGAGCATTTTTGGCAGATCGGTATAAACCAGGTCTTCCGAAAATTTATATCTCTTCGACAATTGTTTTGTCAATTCCTGATTGGGTTCATAAAAGCCGACCAGCTTAAAGTCCCCTTTGTCGGGCCGTCCCATGATGAATGAGATATGGCCATGGGTCATCCCAGCCACAGCAAGACGGATCGGTTTGCCAATTGCCATAGTTTGAGTTTGAAATGAAAAACTGGCAATCAATAACAGGGATAGCACCCTGAAAAGTGTTTTTGTTTTCATATTGAGGTGAATGCTTTTTGTTAATGCACAAAATTAAAAAATTTACTATCCTTTCTTTTGAAATAAAGGGCTTACAACTTTCATTATAAGCCCTTTTCACTACCTGCTTTCAAAATTAATTGTTGTGTAACTAATTGCAGATTATGTGTTTATATAATTCATTGTGACTCCGGTACTATTTCACAAAGACATCGACCTGTTTCAGGTAATCGTTCCCGTGCCATTTCCCATCGGTCAGGAGCATGATGTAGCGGCCTTTAAGGCTCTCTTCAAATTTCAACGAAGCTCCTGTGGCACCCATCATACCGCGTCCGCCTGCACCATAAAATCCAATGTATTTCCAGCCATTTGTTTTTGGGTCACCGGTTACATCCTTTGGATTTTCAGCAACCCACATACTGAACAACTGGTTGCCACGCGCCCTGAACTGGTTAAGGAAAAGGTCGATCTTGTCGATTGATACAGATTTCTGCAAATCCAAAACAAACCGGCCTTCACCATTGTCGAACCAAACCGTATCGGCCAATTTACCCGATTGTGAATCAAGTATTTGTGAAATGTCCATTTTTGATTTGTCGTAATCCTTCCCTTTTGAGGATTTTCCTGTCGCATAATATACGGCACTCACTTTGTTCCCAGACTTCACGTCGGCATAGTCGGTTGTTGAAGGAACTGACTGGACGATAACCGTATCCATCCCCTGACTTCTCAGGTAAGCTTTCAATCTTGAATTGTTGGCCATACGCGGATCGATCACGCCAAATAGCGGTTTAACAGAATATTTCATCGGGACCATTTCAGGCGTAATCATCTCCTTTACCCTTAACTCGACTGGCTTACTGTCTTTGAAATCATCATAAAGCGGTTGCAACGGTTGAATATCGTCATTGGTTTTTTTAGCAACCGTAATCGCAAAAATCCTGATCTTCTCATTATTGGGAAGTGTTACCGATTTGGCACCTTTAGCAATGTTGAACTCATATTTATAAAGGTAGCTGTACTGATAAGCATCGTTAGCTTTGGGTGAGTGGTGGTGATTGGCATACCAGGCTATATTATCACCTTTAGAATAGGCATTTGCAATCCCTGCAACCTTCATGTCGTTGAAATAGAGCTTCCTGTTGTAATGCTGACCAATCCATCCTGTCCAATCCTGAACATTGAAACTAGCCGTCTGACTACCAATTTTGAGGTTGTCCTTAACATCCTGGGTGGCAGCAGCCAGAATATAGACTTTATTGTAATCGCCGGCAGGTAAGTCAATTTTCTGACCTTTTGCAAATACAGCATTGTTCTGACCATCAGCAGTATTTCCAATCTTGAATTTAATATCCTCACTGACAATGGTTTCCGGGATCAGTTCAGCCGCAATGGCCAAAGTATCGGTCATTCTTCCATCGCCACGGTTTTTATCGAAGCTGATCACGTCGATATTGTAAGGAAGTGCTACACTTTGTTGGGTTATCGGTGCAACAGCGGCCGGTTTTTCAAGTTTTACGGCAAAGGTGCGGATCTGGAATTTTGACATGTCAAAATTCAGGGCTCCGTTTGAAGAATTGGCGACACCTATTTTCTGTTCCTGACCATTTACCTCATACGCATCAACCACTTTTCCTGGAAAGTTAACCGCAATATGATTGGCTGTTTTTCCAAACAATTCATTAAAGCGTACAATATAATAATCGCTCTCTTCTGCTTTCTTGAAGGCCATCAGTTGAACTTTCGGGGAGTTGATTTTTACGAGTGAAATCTCTTTTCCCATTGAGCCGTCATGTTTGGTCGTTTCAAAAGCAAGTAAGGGATTGTTCAGGAACTCGCCTTGCCATGGTGACAATGCATAAGCCCAGTCGCCAGTGTGAGGATAAATTCCATATTTTACATCATGTACTCCCCAATCCTGTGAACCCTGATAAACATAGGAATTGGCTTTTGGGGTGTACATCAACGTAAGCCTTAGCGTATTATTGTCTGGCTTATCTGATCCGTATTTGCAATCTTCGAGAATCGAAACCCCGTAGTTGTTTGGACGGTCGGTAAGGTCGATCCAAAGCCTTCCGGGAACTTCAAACTTCACATCGTTGTTCGTCGTGCGTTGAATAGCAGCCGTGTTAAGGCCATAAGTTGCCATTTCGTTGGTTACCGTTGTCGGGAAGGCAGCTTTTAAGCTTACCTCTTTCGACTGCCAGTCGATCTTGTTGGCAACCTCGATCCGTTTACCGGCTTCACCTGCTGCAAGACTGATAATCTGTGTGATGGAGGAATTCTGTCCTTTTTTGGTCACTTCGAAGGCAACCCTCACAGGGCCCATCTCAACAATCTTAACGGTCACTTCCTTGTTCATGAAGTCGAATGGAGGATTTTTACGATCGTTCCAATCCATGTTCCAGGCAGGCCACTGAGTTGGACGTTCCTGCTGGAATTGCAGGGAAGCCGGTTTTGAAAGCACCTCTTTCAATGCTTTCTTGTCGTAAATACTGGAGATATCCCCATTCTTATCGATCACAACTTTTAAATAGCTGTTTTCAAGTGTCTGATCTTTAATGGATAATGTAGTAGATTGAGCAGGAGCTAACGAGGTCTCACGGACATCAAAAACTGAAAGACCTGCAGATGGAAGTTTTGCAAGAAAAATTAATTTTAGCTTGTTACCGTTCGATGAGATTATCTGAAAGGGCACAACCTGACCATTATTATCAAAAACAGAAATGTTTACTGGCAACTTTGAATAAGTAAGTTCGGCAGTGACAACATCTTCACGGCTCATCGCCACCGGGTTGTAAACAACAACAGCTTTCCCTGTTGTTTGGGTGTTCATCTGATGGGCTATGGTACTTATCGAATTTTTAACTACTTCTGAAAGGCCGTTCATCGCGATAAACTCATCGTTCCAGGCATATTTATAAGCGAGGACGGTACTTGTACCAGGTAGGATATCGTGGAACTGGCTTCCCAAAATAAGATCCCACGAATTATTGATCTTGGTCATTGGATAGGAAGCACCACCCATCCAATCTGCTACTGAGGCTAGCTGTTCTGCCGATTTGGCCAATAGTTCGTTCTTCCGATTTGCCCTTTTCATAAACGATTGTGAAGTCATTGAGCCGGCACTGTGTTCGGTCAGCAATAAATCGCCTGAATAGGTAGGAAGTTTTTCACGAAGTTCGGGGGTAATGTCTTTGAATATCTGGTCTGAAGAGGTCAGGACCACTTTAAAGTTGCTATCGTCATGTTTAACGCTTTTCACAGCATTGACAACGTCTTTTTCCCTTGGGGCACCACCTACGTCGCCTGTTCCATAATACCTGAAATCGAAATTGACCCCAAATTTATTGACGTTGCTGTTCATCCGGGCAGTCCATTCCGGATTTTTGTCAAGCCTTTCTTCAACTCCGCCTGAATAACTTGTTGCGTTTAAAGCTGCCAGCAAGCCTTTGCCATCGGGTCCTTCCCAAACACCCACATTAAATGGAGTTCCGTTGGATGAACGCCATGTCAGTTTTTGGGTAGAAAAACCAAGCAATCCTGCATGGTTCCAGACAGAAGGCATTGTGGCCACAAACCCAAAACAGTCGGGGAGCATGTAATCATAACTTTGTTTGTTGAAAGTGCGCTTGAAATAAAGGTTTCCGTAAAGTACCTGACGCAGAACCGATTCAGATGAGGAGACATTCACTTCCCCTTCGTCAACCGAGGAGCCTGAGATAAACCAGCGCCCTTGTTTGATGTATTCGGCAACTTTCTTGAACGATTCGGGATAATACTCGTACATCATGTTGTAACGGCGCGATCCCGTAAAGTTGAACACATAATCGGGATACTTTTCGAGGAGCTTGAAGTTGTCCTCCATCGTGTTTTTGATGTATTCGTTGATCGTTGTAGGGTATTCCCAGTTCCACTCCGTGTCAAGGTGGGCATACCCGATGGTGTAGAGCACCTTGTCTTTCGAGACATCGTACTTCTCCCTTTTATCAATCTGCTGGGCGAGGGCAAAAAAGGGAAGCAACAAGCAACAAGCCATGAACAATAAAATCCGGTTTTTCATGATGATGTTCGTGTGTGTAAATTATTAGTTGATTTTTTGAATAAAGGTTTTAGACTTCCTCAATATCAAAAAGTAAAAACGGGAAAGGGGGAAAAACTTGGAAATTTCAGAAGAAGTAATGGCTCACCAATTTCCTGAACCTGAAACATAACAAACCAGCCACAAATTTGAGCAAACGGCTCACGCCAAAAAGTAAGCCTAATAATTAAAATTCTACCAATAAAAACAAGAGGGTTTCCAAAAAGTCTGAAATAATTACCGCAAGGTTCGCAAAGATAAAATCGAAAGGATCGCAAAGAATTAAATTACAGCTAATTAACTTTGCGATCTTTGCGAAACCTTTGCGATCTTTGCGTTAAAAGATACTTTTTGGACAGCCTCTTATATTAAGAACATAACAGCTACAGGACAGCATAACTATTCTACAGGCGACAGAATCTAATAGGTACCATAAGGAGAGTTAGTCCATTATCTTACCTGACCTGATTTATCAATAAAGAAAAATCTTCCATTTAATTTGACGGGTGCCAATCCTTCTGAAAAATCACCTGCAGCGTCATATTTTAATGGAATAACAACTTTACCAGTTTTGTCTATAAAGCCATGTTTTGTTCCCTGGCTCACTTTTGCCAATCCTTCTGAAAAACTATTTGCAGAACTATATCCCTGTGGAATAGCTACTTGCCCGGTTTTATCAATGAAGAACCATCTGCCGTCCATTTTTACCAGAGCCATTCCATCGGAGAAATTGTAAGCAAAGTCATATTTCAACGGGATGATCTCCTGCCCCGATGTATTGATATATCCCATTTTTCCATCCAAATTTACCTTTGCCAAACCTTCGTAAAAAGGAGCAGCATCGTTGTAAATCAATGGAACTAATTCCTTTCCTGTTTTATCAATAAAGCCATATTTATTATTTAACCTCACCATTGCCAATCCATCGCAATGACCCCAGGCAATCTCATATTTAGGTGGGATAACTATTTTCCCGGACTTATCAATGAATCCATCTTTTCCTTCAATACCCACCCTGGCCAGACCTGCGGAGAAACTCATGGCAGAATTAAATGTTGCTGGAATAACAACCGTCCCCTTTTTATCTATATAACAATATTTTCCTCCGATACTTACTGGTGCCAAACCTTCTGAAAAGTAGTCAGCAGATTCATATTTTATAGGAATAACTTCCGCTCCGGTATGATCGATGAAACCATATTTACTTCCAAGTTTTACAATTGCCAGTCCTTCAGCAAAGTTATAGGCAAAATCATATTTAGGGGCGACAATTTCTTTTTTTGTACTATCGACATATCCATATTTGCCATTTTGTTTCATTGCTGCAATACCTTCCGTCATTCGGTCAATCATTTCATACCTCATTGGATTAACCGATTTCCCTGTTTGGTCTATAAAAAACGACTTTTCCTCCAGCTGAACTTCAGCTATTCCGTCGTAGAAATCCCCTACCTTATTGTATTTCAGCGGAACAACTTCTTTCCCCAGGTTGTTAACAAATCCCCATTTACCGCCTAATACAATGCTTGCAACACCTTCTTTGAATTTGCCGCCATCATCGTATTTGATTGGGATGACAACTTTCCCGGTTTTGTCGATAAAACCATATTTACCACCTGATTTTACTTTTGCATATCCTTCAGCAAAGTTATCTGCCAAATCATATTTGGGGATAATCGTTTCTTTCCCTGCATTCGTTACATAGCCCCATTTCTCACCCATTTTTATTGCAGCCATTCCTTCAGAATAAAGCTGAAGGTCGGTATATTTTGGCGGCACAATTTCTTTACCAGCCTTGTCAATAAATCCATATTTGCCATTTAGTCTGACGCAAGTCAATCCTTCGGATGAATAGCCTACAAAATCATATCTATATTTGGCATTTTCTGTCGATTTCAAATCTTTGGCAAAGATCGAAAAGTCATAGCTTGCATTATTTCCCTGGTGATTGTTCAATAAGATAAAAACAAAAGATTTTTGCATGGTATTCTTCTCAAAATCAATGGCACATATGTCAATTGTCTTAGGTAAAACCTGATCAAATTTGCCTACTTTATAAATATAGGCATAACTGCTTTCACCGATAAATACGAGAACATCACTCGTGCCTTGTTTTGCAGTAAAGGTAAATACGATAGGGCAGCTCAATTCGACCAAAGGGGCTTCAGTCGAAACTATTTTATCATTATCAAAATAAAGTACTTTTCTACTTTCCTTGAAAGGATCACTAAAAGACTTTTCATCAATGACGATCATCATCGCATTAAAAGCATAGCCCACCAGATTTTGGGGAAAGCCTTTTATACAACTGACGGGAATAAATCCACCCGCGGTCAGTAAAGAGCGATAGTCTTTTTCGGTTTTCGCTCGCATATTGGCCGCGATTTTTTCAAGTTTGGAAGAGTGGCTGTCTTGTGCAAATAGTTCTCCAACAACAAAAAAGAGAAACAAGGTGAATAACAGAGGGTTTTTCATGAATTTGGTTTTAATTGTTAATAAATGGATTACCTGAGTTTTTTCATTTTCGTTCCTGCAAAAGTGGACAAGCTGTCAACTGCATAGATTTAATTGCAAAAATATTTCACTTTTTGATATCTTTTATCGTTTTCTATAACTTTTTTATAGGTTTGGCACATTATTGGTTATACAATAAAAATCGCTTTTGGATCTGTATGAATGAACACAATCTTTCTTGAATAAAAGAACTGAGAAGCTAGTGGTTTTTCAGATGATGTAAGTCCCTAATAAACTGAGATAAAGCTTTTAAGTTAGTGGATTCCATACCTGGCTCCGGACGATCAAGAAAATATTTTTTTGGATAGGCTTAATTTTTACATTAAATCCCAATCGCCTTCTTCCCCTTTTGGCTGTTTTAGATTTGAACCAAACTCGAACAGAAACAGTTCAAGTTGATCTGGGAGTACATTCATTTTATTGGCCAATGACTGCATGAAAGAAAGGTAGTCAAGATAGTCAAAAACAGAATTATTACTTTTAATATTCTTAAATTTTTCTATTGCAAAATCCCTATATTTACCATTATTCAAGGCATTTAAGACTTTCTGATCAAAAATAAGGGCTGGATATTTTTCAATTCTTACCTTTTTGAAATACAGAAACTTAGTTATGGTTGACATTCCTAAACCTTTGATTTCCTGAAATTCTTGAATATCAGCCAATGTCAGATCATTTTTTCCTTCAAGCATTTTCAGTTGACAGATTAGTTTTTCAAAGTTTTCAGGTTTCAGCAGGTTTTCGATATTTCTACCCCTGCCTTTTGTTGGATATCCCCACATCAGAACTTTTATTGCAAATTCCTGTAGATTCCAAGCTGAATGGAAAAGATCAAATCTGGAAATACAAATGGTTTCGTTTCCCGAAAAAATGTCGTTAATAATCATTCTCTGGTTCACTTCATTCCCCCAAATGCTTCTTTTAATATCAAAGGATTGATATTCATAAGGTATCTCCCGGATGAAATTTGCGAAATCGGCTATTTTCATGGTTTTACTGTTTTAGTACGTTGTTGTCGAAATTGAAATATTCCGAAATTATTAAGGGAACTCCTCGGTTTTGGGTCAAAATGGGTTTTTATCATCATTGTTGTAAGTTTTAATTAACCGTATCGTTTGCATTAATTGAGTATTGTATCTTCCTTTTGTATTTGTGGCCTTAAATAATTCACGAATTATATCGTCAAAATACCAAACCTCACATTCATAACCCTTTGATTTAATAATATTTATAAACTTGTTTTCCATTTCTTTTCTCTTTTCTGCTTCTTTTCTCTTATCTGCATTGCGTCCAAAAAGTTGATGTGTTGTCACGAAAATTTTTTTTGCCTTTGTTTTTATTATATCTTCGACTTTCTGATTTCTTTCCTTTCCAGTGATTTGATCAATAAATTTATCCTTTTCCGTATTTGTTTCAAAACTTGAAAATGGGATCGAAAAAGCAGATCTAAACTTAACTTCAATATCGTAGTACAAGTTATCTATGGGGTCATATGCCAGAATATCAATGTTACCCCAATTACGAGGTACTTGATAAACAATATCTGTCATACAAAACCATCTTTTCACAATTTTAAGGTACTGTTCCACAATTTCTTCATTTACATCCATGGCTGTTCATTTATTTTATGGTAAATGTATTCATTTAATGTGTCATTCAAATGATTGTGATTCAGGAATCTAAAATTTACTTTCAACAAGTTCAAATTCCTCAACTATTGGATCTATGGAATCATTTTCATCATCGCCCCATTCAGGGTCGGAGTCATAGACCAATACAAATTCTTTGTCCTCAAGTTCGTCATCAACTGCAAATTCCAATGAGCAATTTGTGGTTGAAAATTGATTGATACCTACCTTTTCATTTAGTTTTGGATAGGAAACTTCATTGGTAAGCTCATTTACATGGTGCAATTTCTCTTTTTCGCCGGGGACAATATTTATTAAAAAATCAATTTGTGAATGGGTATGCAGGTTTGCCTCCAGGATAATGGGATGGATTGAGAAGGAAACATAAAAATCCTCAATAGCTTCCGACAATTTATTGTTCCATCTAACCCACTGATTGATTGTATATTTTCTCTCAAATTTCATTTTTTCTCCTCCCCTTTTACCGTTTATTGATTTAATGGATTAATTTCCATAAGGCAAATCTCCTTATTCTTCTCCACAAAACTAATTTTCAGGTGTGCCAAAAGATGTCATACCTCAAATCAATTGATAGTTGATTATTGACCATCTTTCATGATGTTGACATGATCCAGGAGCACAAATTTCTCCGGGGAAATTCCAATTGTGTTTAAACCTTTTTCAAGTTTTACGGTAACGCGTTCCCAAACCCAGGTGCCGGCATTTCCGGTACTCCAGAATTCAATTTCGCCAATCGTTTTTCCATTAATATCCAATGCAATCGGAGACACATCGTTGCGATTTAGGGTATATCGGAATTCCAGAATATAATTTCCGGATACAGATGCTTTGTAGTTCCATTTCAATTGCTGTCTGGCATGGTCCTGACCACCACCAACATAGCCTTTTCCAGTATATCCCTTCAGTTTCGAATCGATTAATGACGAATGATCACATACATCTTCAGCCTCAAGTATCGTACCTCCCAATGTGGGTTGCATTGAAGGCAAATTGTATGTACCGCCTTTGGAGGTTATTTCGTAAAGTGCCCATTGAAAATTCTTCTTCCAATCTACATTTCCTACCCGATTGGTCCACAATGGATTGTGGTAATTTGAAAGGGCCATTGTTGCATAATGTCTCCAATATCCGGCTGAAGTATTCAACTCCTCAATTGTCCTGGTTTGCCACTCTTTTTGAAGTGTTTCCCTGAATACGGCTAAATAGGTAGCAGCCTTTATTTTATGGGCATAATACTTGCCCAGCCAGGCCATTGTTTTAATGTCATCAATCGTAATTCTTAGCTCTTGTGAATTGGAAGGACTTTGTTTATCGGCCCAGTTTAAAGCAGCATCTGCATTTCTTAGAATGTTTTCGGCGACTTGTAAAGGTGTAATTCCTTTAACTGCGGCATTCGAAAGGAAAGCCTTAACATAATCGGGAATAGAAACATTTTCAGTTCCCTTATGGGGCGGCAGGTTAATAAAGTTATTTGCGTCGTGGTATCCGGAAGGAGTGTTTGCCACAGAAGGCTGTGATTGGCCTGCCTCGATGTACCATTGAAAATCGAGCGATCCCCAGTGGAAACCTGTAACCAAAGGATAAATCATAGAGGCGGTTTGCCATGCATCAAACATTTCCCGGGCATTTACCGTAGGGAAACGGGATTGAATAACATCGACAAATCGATCATTTCCCATGTTGGGATTATACCCTAATCTACCCCAGCACATCCATTGGTACCAATGTTTTTCCAATTCGAGTTGCCCTTTGCCAGAGTTATTTTTGCTCAAAAAATCTCTGCCCCATACGTATTGGTCTGAACCATAATAAAATCCTTCAGATACGTCGTATGGCATATTCTTAATGAAATCTCTTACAAAATCGGGCGCACCCCACCGGAAATAGAAATTATCGTCGTTTCGCAACGTCCACAATGTTTTAAGGTTTTCGCTTTGAATATCTTTTACAAAATCCTGATGGAAAACCTGATTAACGGAGCTGTAAACATGAGCTTGTGCATATTTGAAGCTAAACAGGAAATTGATGTTCCTATTGTTTCTGATTTCTTTAAAAATCCTGGTGATTTCGTTTGCTTTGGATTGATGCTGACGATGTATGAAGTCAATTTTTCTTTCTGGCTGTTCCTTTAGCGCGTCCAGAACACCTTGTCCATAAGTGGCAAAAGCCCATTCTTCTTTTTGGGTTGCCGTATAGTCGTACATGTTTTCACCTGTTGTAAGTCCAATTCCTGCAAGGTCGGGATAGGTGAGTACCATCTGTTTTACACTTTTTCGGAAATAGTCGGTAGTAATCGGGTTATCAGCTTTATCGGTAATGCCATATTTGCCATCGGTTCCATAAACAAATATATTCCAGGTTACTACATAAAATCTCACATTGCGTTGTTTGCCATAAGCCATAACCCTGCGCCAAAATTCTATCTTCTCATCGATGTTCATTTTCTTGAGAACTTCATAACTTTTCATGATCTCTGGTGCATCGAAGCCCCAACCGTTCAGTGAATAATTTTCTTTCCAAATGCCTGTACTCCTTCTAACATCGTTCAATGCAACTTCAGGATACTCGGGAACTTTTACCATCGATGGAAATGGATGCATATTCCAGAGCGAAATAAGGTTGTAGCGATTACGCGCAAGATTATCGATAAACGCCTTCCAGAACTCAAAATCCCACATTTCGGGCATGTTTTTCTGTGCAGCATCACTTGGTTCTGTATAAGTAGGAGTTCTCATATCGAGCGGAATATTGAACTTTGTCCCGCGAACCTTCATGTAGGGGTTCTGCAACTGATTTTGTACCGCATTTAACCCCTTAACTCTAATCATTTCAGCAACTTCAAGGCCTCCATACATGGTTCCGGCTTCATTATAGCCCAAAACATAGATCGTTTTTTGATCCTTGCCTCCTTTATGAACAATAAAACCTTCGTCTTTTAAGTCAGCAGTATTTTTAATACCTGTCTTTTTCACAATGCTTGAAGCAACTTTATCGCTTAAGCTGATTAGGACGATATTGGTTTTATCAGACTGGATCTTATCCAGCTCGGAAATAGAATAACTCGCGGGTTCAATTCCCTTTGCTTTAAGCGTATTTACCAATTCATTTACGGCAAATTGCACTTTGCCCGACTCTTTATTAAAAACCAGACCAACATTTTGTGCATTGGCAGAAACCCAAATGCCTATAAATAAAACAAGTAATTGTGCTTTCATATTGTAATTTGATCATCGAATAGACAAATGTAACTTTTGTTTATTATTTTTGGAAAAAATCTACAACATGGAAAGAAGAACTTTTGTCAAAACTGCAGGGGCTGTTTCAGCCATCACAATCGTAAAACCAGCCATCGCTTTTGGCACTACCAATAATTCGGCTGTGAGGATGGGATTTATCGGCTGCGGGAACCGTGGCACCGGTGTGATCAGTGCCATGTCGGCCAATACAAATATCAATATCATTGCACTTGCCGATCTTTTCGACGACCAACTGGCCGCCGCCCAGACAAAAGTAAAAGAACTGAACTCCAAAAAAGGGTTTGCAGAAGTCAGTAAATCAAATATTTACAAGGGTTCTGCTGCTTACCAGAAATTACTGGAAAACAAGGATGTTGATGCAGTCTTAATTTCTACTCCCGCTTACGGACATCCGTTTATCCTCGAAGCTGCAGTAGCCGCAGGCAAACATGCCTATAGCGAAAAACCGGCTGCCACCGATGTGGATGGTTGCAAAAAAATACTAAGAGTCAGTGAAGTAGCGAATAATAAACTGAGCGTAGTCATTGGTTTTCAGATTCGGTATGCTACACCTTATGTTGAAATGGTCAAAAGGATTCAGCGGGGCGATATCGGCGAATTGATCAGTGTACAGCTTTACTATTTTTCGTCGGGTATCCCAATCAAACCAATAACCGGTATGTCGTATGACGAGGCCAGAATCCGCAACCATTTCCATTTCAATGAATTATCAGGAGGCATTTTTCTTGATCAGGCGATCCATATGATCGATGTCTGTAATTGGGCAGTTCAGGGCACGCCCCTTCACGCAATTGGCATAGGTGGCAAAAAAGGTGGTGCCTCATTCGGAAATGCATGGACCAACTATCAGGTCGTTTATAAATATCCGAACGATGTGAATGTTTCGGTACAATCCACCCAGTTTGGGAAGAGCTTTGGCGATGTGTGTGCAAGGTTTGTAGGATCCAAAGGGATGGCGGAAGCCCATTATACTGGTGGTGTATTCATCAAGGGTGAGAACGAATGGGATTCGGGTGTTGTGAAAAACGGTGTGATCAGGTCTTCCACCGAGATTGCAAGCGGTGCACCGACCTCCTCATTGTACGACTCCGACAAAAACAAAGGAATGGCTTTTATTAGCAGCATAGAAACAGGTAAACACCTGAACCAGCTTCCAGATGGGGCCAACTCGACCCTTACAGCTATTTTAGGCCGGGAAGCCGCCACACGCCAGCAAATGGTAACCTGGGATGAACTTGATTTTTCGACGGACAGGATCGATCCAAAGCTGGATTTGACCCAGTTTGACAGGTAAGATAGCTAATATGCCAAAATACATGGCGAATATTTTTTAATGAACTAGAATTCAACATATAATAACTAAAATCTTATTAATAATGGCAGAGAATGTAAATGTTTCAAAAAAGAATTTCTTATGGGTTGGACAAGACTGGGCAACGGTGATTTCTGGGTTTGTACTAATTTTCCTGATCCTTTTCGCAGGTTATAACATCAAAGTACCTTCCTTTGGAGATAAAACTGGATGGAGTAATTTCGAGACATTATCTTCTTCATTTTCAAATGGTTCATTGTTCACACCCATTGCAGCTACATTTGCGTTGTTTCTATGTATTGCAGTTATTGGATTGTTCTTTAGTGGAGATCAACCCAAAAAATTCCTTTTTGGCTATTCCATTGTTTTCCTTCTCGCCTTGATTGCACAATTGTTATCGTCATATATACCATTTAAAAACCTGGGACTCGAAACCGTCTTATTTTCACTCGCGATTGGTTTGTTGATCGGACACATTGGCAACCTGCGTCAATATGTTATAGGAGGTGCTCAAACAGAGCTGTTTGTCAAGGTTGGACTTGTTTTGTTGGGAGCTACCATATTGTTCTCAGATTTGCTTTCTGCGGGTAGCTATGGTTTGATACAATCGCTTATTGTCGTATTTTGTGTCTGGTATTTTGCATTCTGGGTATCCAAAAAGTTAAAGGTCGATGATGAATACGCAACAATGCTTTCAAGTGCAGTATCTATTTGTGGGGTATCGGCTGCCATTGCCACATCGGGAGCCATTAATGGCGATAAGAAGAAACTATCGGTAATTATTTCACTTGTTCTGATAGTCGCTATTCCAATGATGATTTTCATGCCAATCCTTGCCAAGTGGCTTGGCTTATCCGCCGAAGTTACAGGTGCATGGTTGGGAGGAACCATCGATACCACCGGTGCTGTGGTTGCGGCAGGAACTATTGTGGGCGAAGTTGGCTTAAAGTATGCCACTATTGTGAAATTCTCTCAAAATGTCCTACTTGGAATCGCCGCTTTTGCCATTTCAGTTTTCTGGGCTTATCGCACCCACAGTGGTGAAGGTAAAAGGGAACGGGTACCGCTGAGTGTAATCTGGGACCGCTTCCCCAAATTTGTACTTGGATTTATGGCGGCCTCCATATTGTTCTCCTTCTTTATCGATAAAGAACTGGCTGCCAGTTCCGGTAAGCTGATCAAATCGTTCAGCGGGTTCTGGTTCAACCTTGCTTTTATCAGCATTGGCATTGAAACCCGTTTTTCGGACCTGAAAAATGCAGAGAACAAACGACCTATTTACAGCTTTTTAATTGCCCAGGGATTCAACATCATATTTACTTTGGTTGTATCCTATTTGTTGTTTAAGGTTATGGCCTAGTAATTAGAAGAAATAGAAAGATAAAGTACTCAATATCAGAATTCTTTGTGAATCAGGTTTATTTTGACGTTAAGATTACAACTCCTTGTTTTCTGTTTTATCAATTCTTGTATCTTCAACACCATTTACCTGATGGGCTGTGAAATTGGTCACATTTTTCAGAATAAACTGAGGAGCGCCATCACCCTTCTGGGTATCAATGTTATAAAAGGTAGCACCTTGAACATCGTCGAGCACAAAAGCAGGACGTTCTTCGAGGTTAAGGTAACGAAGTACAACATCGCTTACCCTTAAACCTTTTACGTACCTGAAATACATCCCATAGGCAGGTAAGGAGTGCCACCGGTAAGGATCGGGATACATATCGATATTCTGGGGAACCTCCTTTTCTATCGCCTCCTTCGATGTACCGCCGCGATAATAAATCCGGATATGGCTCAAAGTCAGGTCTTCGATGTAATAACCGGGAATACCCATTACCATTCCTGCGCCAACCTCAGGAAATTTGGGTCTCCCTCCGACATCATAAACGTTAATGTTACTAAATGTGATTCGCCGGCAAACACCAACAGGAGTTCCTTCCGGACCTCGCATCCGGGCATTTAACCGAATAAAGAAAGGGGTATCTGTTACGTCACGCATTGTAATGTTGTCGATCACGACATCCTCAATCACGCCACCATCCGCTGTTTCGATGCAGATTCCGCGCGAATGTTCAAACAGGCAATTTGAAACTGCAATGTTCCTGAAACCTCCGTTCGATTCGGTTCCCATTTTAAAACGTCCTGTAATACTGTGTTTTGCATCGGGTGCTTCATCTTTAAATTCGGTTTTGAAAGTTCCGTCCATTAAAGTGCCATGATCATATCCATACACCTGGCAATTGGTAATTGTCACATTTTCTGTAGCTCGTGCATAGCCCAACCCAAAAGATGATTTAAGGCAAAGTCCATCGTCAGTTGGAGAGTTGATGTTGCAGTTTGAAATACGGACATTTTTGCAACAATCGATATCAAAGGCATCGCGATCGGCATCGGCCCGGACATTGTCAATTGTCAGATTGTCAACACCTGTAGCCAGGATGCAAAAGTGGCCTCCATGTAGTATGGAGATGTCCCTGATTGTGACATTGATACAATTTTTCAGTCCGATGGCCTTGTTGCCCGAACCTTTAATATCGGGTTTGTCGTAAGTGTACAATCCCTTTCCCCAGATCATTCCGTTACCTGTGATTGAAATGTCCCTCAAACTGTCACCATAAATCAGGCTGTTTTTCCAGTAGCTGTGCCCAAAGTCCTGAAATTTTTTGTACCAGGCATCTTCTTCCGGAAGGTCATACCCAACTCCGTTCGCCTCCTGGTCTCCGATCAACACTGCCCCCTGATCAAAGAATAGGTTGATTTTACTTTTCATATGGATGGTAAAGGAGAGAAAGTTGCCGGCAGGGAAATAAACTGTTCCACCACCATTCTTTGCCGCTGCTACAATAGCAGCATTGATTGCTTTTGTATTGTTGGTTTTCCCATCCCCTTTAGCGCCAAAGTCCAGTACGTTGTAATAAAAGTCTTTAGCTGAAATGGAAACTGACATTGAAACCATCAACAGGACTACAAAAATATTTTTTAAGATTTTCATAAAAGTTTAAAGGGTATATGAAATCCCGATATTCCACTGGAATTCCGGGAACGGGGTGATGTTGCTTTGTATTCCCTGGTTGGCCAGTATAAAAATTGAATAAGCAGGGAGCTTTCTTAATGAGGCGGAGATCCTTGGAGAAAAGAAAAGGCCATCATTGTTTCCGTCGTAATTGAGGTAATACAACTGGAGACTCAGGCCCATTTGAACCTGTTTTCCAATGCTTAATTCTGTCCTGTCCCAGACCAGGCCGACGTAATGTCCCATTATGGATTCCGGTTCCTGACCCCTGTCGTTCCAGTAAAGCAATGACATTGAGTTCACAGGTGAAAACTTGTAGAGTCCTGCGAATTCGAGGGTAAAATACCTTTGGGTGTACCAGATAAACTCGGTTGGAGGGGTATATTCGCTCAGAAAGGAACTGATGTTAAAACCAGTCCTTAATTCAAAGGCAGGTTTGACAATCAGTTTGTAATGAAGCCAATTATCAATAATCCAAGGTCTTAGATCAAGTCCATAGGCAAGAGTTCCGTCATAGCTGAACCGGTTTTTCACCAGCGATATTGAAGCGATAATGGCCGGTTTGCCAAGAGAAAATGCGGGTATAGAGGCAATCCCATTACTATTGAGGCTGACTGAAGCGCTGGCTTTAAGCTTTCTTTTGAAACTTAGAGTATTCTCCTGAGAAAAGGAGGCGGTAGCAATAAAAAGGAACAGCAGGCAGAGTGATAATCTCATCTTCTAAATATCAGGTAATTAATTTGGTTTCCTCAAAAGCAGGAGCTTCACAAATATACAAACATTTAACGTTTTACCCTTTCAATTTGAACAACTGATTTCAAAAAGGGTATTGAATATTTATTTAATTTTTGTTACTTGGTGTTTTGAAATTAATTGAAATGATCAATTCATGTCTGGTGCTTGAAGGCGGCGGCCTTCGCGGAGCTTTTACAGGGGGTATCCTGGAATACCTTCTCGAAAAGGAGATTAATTTTGAACGGGTCGTCGGTGTTTCGGCCGGTGCTTGTCTAGGAGTGTCGTATGTCTCAAAACAAAAAGGTCGAAACAGAAGAGTGAATGTAGAGCTTCCGTCTGATCAGCGATATATGGGAATCCGCCATCTCATATCAAAAGGGTCCTATTTCAATATGAAGTTCATTTTTGAAGAGATCCCCGACAGGTTGGTTCCTTTTGATGAGGCAACTTATTTTGCGAATCCTATTGAATTCGACATTGTGATCACCTCACTGAAAACCGGTAACCCGATTTACCTTTCCAAAAAAGATCAAAAGGATATCGGCGTAGGTAAATCGCTGATCGCTTCATCAAGCATTCCATTGCTCTCACAACCTCTTGATATTCATGGGGAACTATTTTTGGATGGAGGTGTCGCGGATTCTATTCCTGTGAAATATGCGTTGGATAAATATCAAAAAGCAGTTGTTGTTTTGACCAGACCGAGAGGTTACCGGAAAGAGGCAATCGGAAACGCTGGTATATTCAAATTTGCTTTCAGAAAATACCCCGAATTTCTAAAGGCTATCCTCAGACGAAATGGGGAATACAACAAAACACTTGACTTCTGTGACCGGATGGAGGAGGAGGGTAAACTTTTTATTTTAGCCCCATCTTCTGAATCTATGATCGGTCGAACAGAAAAGAATTATGAAAAACGGCTTGGCTTGTATAATCATGGATATTCAATTATAAATCAAGATTTTAATAGGCTTAAACAGTTTTTAATATTTTAGAAAAGACGGCGATTCTAAATACTCCTTTAACGCAAAGGATAGATAAAAAAAACTTTGCGTTCTTAGCGGTCTCTGCGAGAAATATTGTTTGGCCTTTCAATCAAGACCCCTTATTTTCTCGCAAAGTACGCCAGGAACGCAAAGAATAAATTATTCTAACCTCCCGGTAAAAACTTCCTTCTTTTTGGACACCCTCTTTTGAGTACTCAAATTAGATTATTTTTTAAAAAGTATATCTTAACCCAAACTGCATCTGGAAACGTGAAGCGAACAGGTCAACGGCATAAGGAAGGCCCGGATCCGAAAAGCTGTTAAATTTAGGATATGCAGTAGCAGAACCTGCCGTTTTAGGTGCCCTCAACCCAATACTTGACGTTGAATTGAAGCTATTTGGCGAAAAGTAAGACTTGCCCCAACTTGAATTGATCAGGTTGGTCAGGTTGACGATATCGTAGATAAATGACAATGTATGGGTTTTGTTCAATTTAAAATCCTGATTGAACCTGAAATCAACAGATACGTTCCATGGGGTGCGACCACCATTGCGTTCGGTGAAATTTCCCCTTCTCCCTTTCAGGTAAGAATTGGCGTCAATAAATTTGTCATACGCATCTGAAATTTGCTGTGCTGTTGCTGTCACACCGTTTAAAGTTCCGTCCACAAAGAAATTGCTGGTTTCGCCTGTTTTAGGAATGTATGCAAGACTGACCTGCTGGGCTGTGTTCTGAACAGTCGCATTCAGGAAACCATAGCTGAAAGGTGTGCCGGATTGAGCATTGAAGAACAAGGAGAAGTTGGCCATGTATTTACCCGTTTTGTTCCAGTCAACCTGTTGGCTGATATTGGCAACAATCCGGTGCCTGATGTCAAAGTTGGAGTAAGCCAATCCCGGACTGTTTGGATTTAAAGCCTGGTTCAACTGCCAGTTTGATTCCATTGAGTTACGGATACCATTGGTAATATCTTTTGATTGACCATAAGTATAGGCAAACATCAAGTGGAAACCTTGGTTAAAAGCTTTTGTGACCTGACCTGTAACACTGTAACGATAGCCCTGGTTGGTATTCGACAACAAATAGGCGTTCGTGAAATTGTTTGAAATACGGGTACTGCTTGTAAGAGTGTTGTTCACGTAAATTGGCTGTTGTTTGTTCACATCGTAAGGATAGTAAATCGCGTTGTCACTTAAGTTGACATGCTGGAATTTAAGGTCATTAATAACCTGTGTATAAATACCTTCCAAGGTGAACTTCCAACCTTTTACAGTATAGTCCATGGCGAGGCTGGTTCTCCATACCTGTGGCATCTTGAAGTTGTTGTCGATCATATCCACCTGAGTACGGCTGGCAGCATCCTTTACATTTACACCATTCTGGCTCGCGAAATAGCCAATACCTGTATCTGCCGGTTTAGCCGGATCTCCAACGAAAGCCGGTGAAGAAACACCAGATGCATTATAAGTATATTTCTGATCATAAGATCCATAACTGTCGCCGTTGTTATAAAAAGCATAACCTAACCATGCGAACGGAATACGACCTGTAAACAATCCTGTACCACCGCGCACAACAAGTGACCTATTGCCATTTACATCATAATTGAATCCAATACGGGGCGAGAATTGTACTTTACCAAAAATTTCATTTTTGATATCCTTTGGCTGAGTGTAAGTGTAGGTTGAGCCATATGTGGCGTCTGCAACTGCGCTGCTGGTTTTGGTACTTAATGCAGGTTTTGTGGGCAATTGGGCAAGGTCGAAACGGATACCTGCTGTTACTGAGAATTTGCGGCTGAATTTAATTTCGTCCTGTCCATAGACACTGTAAAGATTAACATGGAAGGAGGCCGACGGATGGGCAAGAATGTAAGACCTGGTATTGTCGGTATAATTGTAGCTGCCCCTTACGCGTGCTGGCCTCATCGCAAGAAAATCAGCCACACTATTGTAATCCAGACGACCGTTCCAGGCATTCACAAAACCATAATCAATGTTGTACAACTCATTGTGTGTGCCAATTGTAAAAGTATGGTTG
>JBAXWR010000059.1:0-32746 GCA_037128295.1 Mariniphaga sp. | reverse complement strand
TACGAATCCAATTGTTAATACAGTTGTTCCCTTTAATGTTATACTTCTGCTTAAGATCTTTGCCACTTACATCCGTGGACAAATACTCCTGAACCACTCTAAATTTCAGTTCGTCCGAAAACCGATTTACTTTTAATCTCATAATCCTGATTCTTGTTTACTTTTTCTGTAAACCTATTTCAGGACAAGACAGAGTGGCTTCACCCCCTCTCTCCTCTTCTCTCACTCCCCACATCTCCCCCTCTCCCCTTCCAATCCCACTACCTTTTCCCGAACAGCTTTATTTCCAGATCGGGCCGGTTGATCTTTCTAAGTTCGGCAATCAGTTCGTTGCGGTGTTCCTTTTGGTACCAGAAGAAGAATTTTCGTTGTGCCAACTTCTGTGCCTGTGTTTTGGCAGTACCTATCTTTTCCAGAGTATATGGATGATAACCAGAATAATAAATAACAGTTGCCAACGTCATCGGGGTTGGGGTGAAGTCCTGTATCTGTTCGAGTTTAAAGTCAAGCACTTTTGTTTCAGCGGCAAGCTCTGCCATTTCTACTGTGCTGCTTCCAGGATGACTTGAGATGAAATAGGGGATTAATTGCTGTTTGAGACCCTTCGATTCATTCACCGAATCAAAGAACCTTTTCAGTTTGAAGAACAGTCCAAAAGGAGGTTTCCGCATGATTTTTAACACTTTATCAGAGGTATGTTCAGGAGCAACTTTTAACCTACCCGACACATGGTTGAGGATCACTTCCTCAAGGTATTTCATATTTCCTGTATTCACTTTTTCGTCATCAGTGCGATGAAAGACAATGTCGTAACGGATTCCACTGCCAATAAAAGCTTTTTTTACACCTGGCATGGCTGCCACTTTCCTGTAAAGGTCTGTCATTGGCCGATGGTCAGTGTTGAGGTTGTTACAAACTGCGGGGAAAATGCAGGAAGGACGCCGGCATAGGTTGCAGATTTTTAAATCTTTTCCTGCCATCTGGTACATATTTGCCGATGGCCCACCGATATCCGAAATATATCCCTTAAAACCAGGCATTTGTGTAACCTTCTTAATTTCAGCAATTACCGAATCTTCTGAACGTGAGGCAATGAACTTCCCCTGGTGGGCTGAGATGGTGCAAAAAGCGCATCCACCAAAACAACCCCGATGGATATTCACGGAATGTCGGATCATTTCGTAGGCTGGAATAGTCCCTTTGTTGTTGTAGCGTGGATGAGGCAGGCGAGTGAATGGAAGATCATAAAAACTGTCCAGTTCAGGGGTTGTCAGTAATGGCCAGGAAGGATTGACAACAATCGTTTGATTGCCGATGGTCTGCGTAAGCTTCCGAGCTACCATTTTATTTGATTCCTCTTCGATATGTTTGAAGTTTTTGGCATAGTTCAATTTATCCTTGAGGCACTCTTCATGTGAATTCAAAGCCAGTACTTCCCAATCTTTATTTGTGGAATAATTATCAGAATTTTCGGTTACAAAAACTGTCTGGGGAATTGAGGTAATCTGCTTAAACGGTACACCTGTCCTTAACTGTCGGATCAATTCGATCGTCGATTTTTCGCCCATTCCATAAACAAGCAGGTCAGCTTTGCTGCTGATCAGTATCCCGGGTCTTAGCTCGTCCGACCAATAGTCATAATGGGTCAGCCTACGCAATGAGGCCTCTATACCTCCAATTAAAATGGGAGTTTCTGGATATATGGATTTGAGGATATTTGAATAGACGATCGTTGTATAATCGGGACGCGCACCTGCCCGATCTCCAGGGGTATATGCATCATTCGAGCGTTTCCGTTTGTTGGCGGTGTAGTGGTTGACCATCGAATCCATGCAACCTGCTGAAATAGCAAAGAATAGCTTTGGAATCCCTAGCTTTTTAAAATCGCGGAGATCGTCCTGCCAGTTGGGTTGAGGGACAATTGCAACACGTAAACCTTCCCGTTCCATGATCCGGCCAATCACAGCTGCACCAAAAGAGGGATGGTCAACATAGGCATCGCCCGAAAACAGGATAATGTCGGGCTGGTCCCAACCCAATGCCGCAACCTCCTTTGCCGAGGTGGGCAACCATGCACTAATCGGATATTTTTCCAAGACTAATAATATTTATGCGAAAATAACCCATTCTTGCGGGCTTTTATGAATGTTCCTGAACATTGTTAATTTGATGGGTGTTTATTGTTTTCATTTTTCTATTTTTGGAATCTTAATTATACTGAAAATAAATGAAACTGGTCAATCCAAAGGATCTTTTGAAAGTTAGCCCCATTATGCAATACCTGGGCGGGGAGTATTTTGCGAGGTTATTGATGCATTTGTTGCGATTCCATAAAATCAACGATTTGTACGATAGCATTAGTGATAAAAAAGGAATTGATTCAATCAATGGCATCATCGAATATCTCAATGTTACCCTCGATTTTGATGAGAAAGACCTGAAAAAACTTCCGGCAAACGGTCCTTTTATTACGGTCTCCAACCATCCATATGGGGGAATTGATGGCATTTTGCTGATCAAGCTCCTTTCGATGGCACGATCTGATCATAAAGTTATCGCCAATTTCCTGTTAAAAAAAGTCGAACCCATTTCAGAATATTTTCTGGCTGTTAATCCTTTTGAGAACATTCCGGGTGCTGCATCAAGCATCGGAGGTATAAAAACGGCATTGGACCACCTGAACAATGGAGGTGTCCTTAGCTTCTTCCCGGCAGGAGAGGTTTCAACAACCTACACATCCAAAGCAATTACCGATCGTGAATGGCTTCTTTCCGCCCTACGTTTCATTAAAAAGGCCCATGTACCTGTGGTTCCAATCTATTTTCATGGCAGTAACAGCCGATTGTTCCATCTTCTTGGACAAATCCATCCGTCATTTCGCACCGCCAAACTTCCATCAGAATTGCTGAACAAAAAAGACCAGACAATTAAGATCCGGATCGGCAACCCTATCTCAATAAAAGACCAGGATAAGTTTTCGGATGTCCACCAACTTGGACGCTACCTTCGTTCGAAAACCTATTGCCTCGATTCGGGGATTGAAGTGAAGAAATTTTTTAATTATTCGTTAAAAAGCCAGCCTAAACCGGAACCAATTGTTGAGGCACAATCCAAATCTTTGATAATCAACGAAATAAATACCTTACGTACTGACAATCATCTTTTTGCGATAAAGAATTACGATGTCTTTTGTACCCCTTCGAACCAGATCCCTGTCATCATGAACGAGTTGGGGCGCCTGCGTGAGATCACTTTCCGCGAGGTTGGCGAGGGAACCAATCAGGCTACAGATATCGATGAATTTGATCTCTATTACCAACAGATGATTATTTGGGACAACGATGCCCAGCAGATCGTTGGCGGATACCGCATAGGCTTTGGAAATGAAATTTTAACGCAGTTTGGGATCAATGGATTTTATACGCATAGCCTTTTTAAGATGAAAAGTGGTTTTGAGGAAACCTTGAAACAAGCGATGGAATTAGGACGATCGTTTATTGTGAAAGATTATCAACGCAAACCACTCCCTCTGTTTTTGTTGTGGAAAGGGTTTCTCTATTTATTGCTAAAAAACCCTGAATATCGCTTTCTGCTTGGGCCAGTCAGCATTAGCAATACCTACTCAAGCATCTCCAAGGAGTTGATAATAAGGTACATAATGGCTAATTATTTCGATTACAAGAGAGCTGCCTTTGTGAAGCCCCGTAAACGTTTCAAGGTGAGGACAAAAGATGAGCATTTGAATACTGCACTCGAAAGTATGACCCCTGACCTGCACTCGATCGATAAGTTTATTGGGGATATCGATCAGTATAACAGTGGATTACCTGTGTTATTGAAAAAATATCTTGGTTTAAACGCAAAGATTGCGGCCTTTAATGTTGATCCCAAATTCAATGATTGCATTGATGGTTTGCTAATCCTCGACATTTTCGATATACCCAAATCGGTTATTGAATCTCTTGGGAAAGAGGTGAACGACATGAGTTTATTGAACCGGTTTTTTCAAGAATGAAAAAACCTTAAGGTTTTATTAAAAGTTTGTATGCCAAATTTATATATCATATCTGGTTGCAATGGAGCAGGAAAGACTACAGCCTCGTTTTCTGTTTTACCTGATATGTTAAATTGCAGGGAATTTGTAAATGCGGATGAGATTGCAAGAGGTTTGTCTCCTTTTCAGCCTGATCGTGTTGCTATTGAAGCAGGAAGGATCATGCTGGCAAGAATCGATGAGTTGTTGGTACAAAATGTGGACTTTGCTTTTGAAACAACATTGTCCACCAGATCGTATCGGAATCTTGTCAGAAAAGCACAAAGTCAAGGATATTTTGTAACTTTGCTTTACTTTTGGCTAAATTCAGTTGGATGATTGTTGATAATTCAGAAAACCCACTGGTTATGGTTGCTGAAGGAAACCAGGATTCAGGAAAGCAGATTTTTAATCAAAGCATTTTTAAACTAATTTTTGAAAAATGACTAAAGAAGAGATCCAGGTAATGCGAAATAAAATACTCCAAGGTATTGAACTTGCCTATCAAAGGCTTTTGATTGAAAAACAAAAAGATGACTCTGAACTTGTTTTTTCACATAATGGTAAGATCGTTGCGATAAAAGCAAGGGATTTGATCAAAAAAAATCAGGAACAACCTTCAAGGTTTTCGAAACCTTGAAGGTTTATGACTATCTATTGGCTTCCGCAAACTCCCGGCCTGCATGTAATGCTTTAAGGTTCAAATCAACAATTGCCCCACCTTTGCGTCCGAAAATCTCGCGGATCCCATTCTCCAGACTGGTTAATGGAATATCGATAAATGGTGTAGCAGCACCCAACATCACCATGTTCGATGCTTTTGAATTGCCCAACTCTTTGGCAATCTTTTCAGCATCAAGCGAAATGGCCCTGGGAAGCCTTTCAATCTCATTTGTAATTATCTCATATTCAGGGTAATTCAAAATATTTTTATAGGTGGTTGTATTCGTCACAACATACCCTTCTGGGGAAAGATAGGGAAGATACCTAAGAGATTCCATCGGTTCAACAGAAAGGATCAGGTCTGCTTTCCCCAAAGGGATCAGATCAGAATAAATTGGGTTGTCAGATAACCTCAAATAAGATTGAACTGCCCCACCCCTCTGGCTCATGCCGTGAGTTTCGGCTTGTTTAAGATAAAGGTTGTTTTCGAGGGCGGCAAAACCCAAAACAGTGGCGATTGATAAGATTCCCTGTCCGCCCACCCCGGCTAAAACGATATCACACTTCATTTTTAAGTACTTAATTGATTGATGATTGCCTTGATTGAATTTATTGTTTCGCCTTACTGAGCGTTCTTGCAGTCTTCTGGATGCACTCCCTTCTGGGAATAATTACCGATACGCCTTTGTAATCCAATTCATCCTTTATAAGTTGAACCAGTTTCCGATGATTTTTTGGCAATGCTTCGATCACATGGATATGAAACGGATCGACTCCAACACCTTCACAAATGGCCTCAATTCGTCCAAATGCCGATGAATCCTGTCCTCCGGTCATCGAGGTCGATTCGTTGTCGCCGATCATAATCAGTATATTTGATTTCTCATAGACAGCATCAAGCAAACCGGTGATTCCCGAATGGGTAAAGGTAGAGTCGCCAATAACGGCAACCGAGGGGAACAACCCTGCATCGGCAGCACCTTTGGCCATGGTTACCGAAGCACCCATATCGACACAGGCATTCCCCGAATTATAGGGTGGAAGCGCACCCAGAGTATAACAACCAATATCTGAAAAGACATGACCGTATCCATATTCCGACAACACCTCCTCCAATGCCTTGAACATATCGTGGTGGCCGCATCCTTTGCAAAGGGCAGGTGGCCGATTGACCATCATTCCCGGAATTGGAGAACCCTCATTAACCGGAAGGTTCAACGCTTTTGCAACCACATCAGGCGTCAATTCTCCTGTTCTGGGAAGTGTGCCGTCGAGCCTGCCTGTAACAGGTTTCCCATATCCGAAAAACCCTTTCAACTGCTCTTCTACAAGCGGATACCCTTCTTCGATCACAAGCAACTGTTCAACTTGTTGTTCGAGCCGTTTGATCATCTTTGTCGGCAATGGATATTGGGTCACCTTCACAATTGGGTAAGGACAGCCATTGGGGTAATTTTCAAGCAAATAGTTCAATCCGATCCCGCAACACACAATCCCGAGCGAATTGTCAGTGCCTTCGGTATAACTGTTGTAAGGTGATTCTTCCGAAGCCTGTTCAAATTTCACCTGTTTATCGAGCAATGATTGATACCTTTTCCTGGCAAATACCGGAAGCAAAATAAACTGGTGCGGATCGTCAGGAATCGAAAGCACTCTCTCAGGGGCAGCATTTTCGACCGGAATGACTCCCGCACGCGAGTGGGCCAGACGGGTGGTAATCCGCATCAAAACCGGAGTGCCAAGTTTTTCCGAAAGTTCAAAACCTGTCCTTGTCATGTCATAAGCCTCCTGTTGGTTCGATGGTTCCAGGATAGGGATCAGGGCAAATTTTCCATAATAGCGTGTATCCTGCTCATTTTGTGACGAATGCATGGAAGGATCGTCTGCCACTGTGATAATCAGTCCCCCATTGATGCCAGTCAATGCAGAGCTCATAAACGGATCTGCGGCAACATTCAATCCGACATGTTTCATGCAAACCATTGCCCGTTTACCGGCATACGACATTCCAAGTGCCGATTCCATTGCCGTTTTTTCATTTGCCGACCATTCCCTGTGAAGGTTCCGTTCGATAGCCACCTTGTTTTCCTGGATGTATTCTGTTATTTCGGTTGATGGTGTGCCGGGATAGGCATAAACACCCGACATTCCGCCGTCTATCGCCCCTTGTCCGATGGCCTCACAGCCAAGTAAAAGCTTCTTTGTCATACGAACTTTATCTTATTTCGATGTGATTTCAAAAATTTCGTGAAAATAGCTCCTTTTTGCCGAATACGACCAAACATTAATCAATAACCATGGCATTTTTTAAGATAATCTTAATCTCATTTTCAGATGAAAAAAACTTTTAATTTTTTTTTGAAATATTTGGTGCGAACAAAAAAAGGTCTATCTTTGCAGCACTTTTGAATGACACAGTTAAACGTTCAGACAAAATTAAGGGAGCTTAGCTCAGTTGGTTCAGAGCATCTGCCTTACAAGCAGAGGGTCGATGGTTCGAACCCATCAGTTCCCACAGAAAATCAGAGAGTTACAACGCAAAAAGTTGTAACTCTTTTTTATTTGCATACAATTTGCATTTTTTGGGCATCAAAACAAAAACCGTAATGAAATAGCAGCGTATTAGCGAAAATGAATGTTTATATCTTGAATAACAGTAATTGCAGAATCTGAATCAACGTTAGTACGAATAAGTGATCTAATAGATTCTTCATTTATTAGATAGCCATTCAGAACTATGAGCATTGCTTTTATTTATTATCTTACCATTTCTAATTTATGGTTATGATGTAACGATAAGTTCACCATAAACTCCCCACATATCTTTATTAAGCTCCCCACTTTTTTCTTAATATACATCCGCAATACATTCATTATCAAGTTACATTGAAAATGCAGCTACTCACCTTTTATGATTTCAAATACGATGTCCCCCAATAAAATCTCTACCTTTCTGAGTAATTACATACGCCTGGTTAGGATCATTCGGATTATCAGGAATTGTATAACTAATCAGTTGATTGTCCTTTAAAGGTTTCACATAATCATCTCTAAATCTTTCCTTACTTTTATATTCAAGTATCGCTGCAAGTTCTTCTAATCTTGCAGGTTCAAGAGTTAGTAGCAATATGCTTAGTATTATTCTTCCTCTTTTCTTTAGCAACTCCCCACTTTTTCCTTCCCAACTCCCCACTTTTTTAAGCACCTCTAATTGTATGTCTTTGTTTATCAAGAATCTCAATAGGTGTAGCTCCCTACTTTTCTCCTCCCAAAGCTGCACCAGCTCTATTGCTAACAGGTCAATATCCTCTATTCCTTTTAGCTCTACATTTAGTGGAAGGTCTTTCAGTAGATTCAGCTTTTGTTCTCCAATTTGTTCAACTGAAAGTTTTGCTATCCCTGTTAACATTTTGAACTTGCCGTCAATTCGCACAACCACCATTGGAAGTGTAGTGATAAATGGATCATCTTCGATAAAAGAGGGTCTGGCACCTGGTGAATAATAATTCAGGTATTTACTTATATTTTTAACGCCGGAACCAATTTCGTCTGCCCAACTTAGCTCACTGAAAAAACGTCTGATATTTGGATTCTTGGCCTCAGCGCTAAATGTATCTAAATCTAATGGACCTGTAAATCTTGGCTTATTTGGATTTTTTGCTTCCACCCGGTTGGCATAAATAATAATCTCGCTTGCATGTGCGGTATTGTATTCCCGGTGGATAATTACATTGGCAACAAGTTCCCTGAAAATTAGTTCCCGTAAATCTTTCCGCTGTTCTCCTTCAGTAAAAAACTTTTCAGGCCATTTTGTTTTTACAAAATCCAAAACTTTGATGTAGGTATCTACCAGATTTGTTCTTATTGGAGGAAGCCGATCATCCCAGCGATCAAGATTTTCCCTGCGTACCATTACATCAAGCTTATAAGCCGGCAAAATACTACCAATGGTTTCGTCTTTACCAAAAACCAATGCGGCAGCCAAGGTTAACCCTTCTTCGCCTGTATTAAAATCACGTCTTAAGAAGTTTACATCCCGGAGTATTCTTTCGTTTGAGGCGGTAAGCCATGTATGAGTGGTATTTATGGCAGCAATCAATTTTCTGACTTTATCAAATACGTCCTGATTTAGATGCTCCATTTTTAATTCAGGAAAAATCTGGGTTTCCGTGAAACTTTGCCTTTTACGGAAATAAATTTCACTGATCTGCCTTTCGTCGGTAACCCTGAAATCACTGTCATTTTCCCGGTCGTATATGATACCCGCATGTTTGTGAACCAAAGAACTTACCGGCACACGCACATACAAAAGGTTATGTGTTCCATATTTTGTATCACAAACAGGCAAAGCGTATGGAGGATTCATTACCTCCGGATTATTCAATGTAGTTACAATATCCTGTTTTAGGTGCATCAGGTTCGCATTTTCAAGTCCTAAAACAGCCCCGTCATCTGTCAGCCCTAACAAAATGATACCACCTTCTTTATTTAAGAATGATGCAACCGTATCGTAAAATGAATCGGGAACACCCTTCTGAGCTTCCTTAAACTCAATCCGGACTCCTTCTCCTTTTTCGATTAATTGTTTGATTTCTGATTCTGTGAGCATTGTTAAACCTATTAATAATATTTCGTTTAGTTATTTCTTTTTCTCCTGTTGAAGGATGTTTTGCCGCTCGATACCTGAGTTTGTAAGATCTTTGCTTATTGGTTGTTTTAAAATAATACCCTATATTTGACCCATCATATTCCCGGTTGCCGCTGAAGAAATTCAAGCTTCCGGGTTTCGTTTTTTTACTGCATTCTATATTACTCAAATATACGGCACTTTTGGCCAAATACCAACAGGTTTCATCAAGTTTATCAATACATTATTCAATCCTTAGGGTAGAATACTCCTCATTACTCAACCAAAAATCAAGGTCGATCACCTTCACTTCTTCAACTGTCAACTCATACAATTTGTAAACCATCTCATCCAATTGCTTCTCAAAAACACTGGTGTCGGCTTTGGGATTACCAGCTTTTATTGAAAGGATTTTATCAACTATTGTAATGAAGGGATTTTGTTTTTATTTTCTGATGAAATACTCTATCCCACCATCGGCCAATCCCTGTATTGCCCTCCGGCTTGTTCGAGCACCTCTTTTTACAAGTTATCCAGTTCAGAGTACTCGACCTTACCACGTAGCTCTTTTTTAACGGCAAGACGGATTGCTGGGCGGGCATCTTCTTTTTTGGACCAGTCGAGCTGGAGGTTTTTCTTTACAGAGGCGACCACCTTATCTACCAGGTCCTGAATTGGCCCGGCTTCATTCATTAGCTTTTTGTTGGCCGATAATTAATCGTAAAAGGCCAGTTCATCTTCTGTCAAACCTAACTGTTTGGTGCGGATGTCGTCATTTTTAAATTCGTTGGCTAAATCCAGTAAGTGTTTAATGACAGCAATCGAATCAAGCGTGTTCTTATGGAATCTGCTCAATACCTTTTCAAGCTCATCTTTGAGGCTGGTCATGCGCCGGATGTTCTTCACCATTCTCACCTTTAGTTCATCGTTGATGATTCGCCGGAGCAATTCAATTTTAATGTTTTCGCTACCCTTTTCTTTTACGATGGCCTGAAAACGGTCGTTAATAATGTACGCACAGCTGTCCGTCTAAAACATGCCATGCAATCCAAATTATATTGATATTTTGAACGCTATGAATTGGGGATAGATGTTGAATTTTCAATCAAATTTTGTACAACTCGCTTGCGCTTACCAGCTCCATTTTATGTTCCTGCAATACCTTGATACATACATCCAACTGATCAGGTTTCAGGACCACGTTGGCGGAATCGCCCATTGAATAGGCATACAGGTATTCGATGGCAACATTGTTTTCGGATAAAATCTGAAGCGCCTTGGACAATGCTCCAGGTTGGTTCGGACAATTGAGACAAACCACATCGGTAAGATTGACCGAAAAAAGATTTTCGCGCAATACCTTACAGGCCAGTTCAGGATCGGAAACAATCAACCGCAGAATCCCAAATTCTGAAGTATCTGCAACAGAGAATGCTGACATGTTGATTCCATTGTCTCCCAATAATTTTGTCACTTCACTCAAACGTCCCGACTTATTTTCGAGAAATATAGATAATTGCTTGATTAACATATGGTTATATTTTATTGTTGGTTATTTCTATCTATTTCAACTTTATTTCAATTATTTCCACCTTAAATCTTCCTCTTATCAATTACTCGTTGTGCTTTACCGGCAGTCCGTTCAATGGTGCGCGGTTCCACAAGTTTCACGTTGACAGAAATACCAAGGACACTCTCTAAATTGCGGGTAATCTTTAGGCGCAGCTCCTGAAGTTTTTTGATCTCGTCGGAGAAAAATTGCTCCTGCACTTCAACCATCACAGAGATATTATCAAGCGTTCCTTCACGGTCAACCATGATCAGGTAATGTGGCTCGACTTCGCTCATCTGCAACAAGACTGTTTCGATCTGAGATGGGAATACATTTACACCCCTGATAATCAGCATATCATCACTGCGACCTTTGCATTTTTCCATCCTGACAAGAGTTCTGCCACAGATACATTTATCATAGATCAACCGGGTAAGGTCACGGGTACGGTATCTGATCAGTGGTATACCTTCCTTGGTGATTGTCGTGAAAACGAGTTCTCCGACTTCGCCGGGTGCCATTGGTTGCAAAGTTTCGGGATCGATGATCTCGGGAAGGAAATGGTCTTCGTTGATGTGCATGCCACATTGATGTTCACATTCGCAGGAAACACCAGGTCCGACAATTTCGCTCAAACCATAAATATCGATGGCTTTTATTCCAAGCTTGTTTTCAATCTCTTTGCGCATCGCTTCCGACCAGGGTTCTGCCCCAAAAACGCCGACCCTTAGTTTCAGGTTTTTGGGATCAACCTTCATCTCTTTCATCACCTCAGCAATATTGAGGGCATAGGATGGTGTGCAGCAAATAACGGAACTGCCGAAGTCTTCCATCAACTGAACCTGTTTGCTTGTATTTCCGCCAGAGATCGGGATAACCGAAGCACCCAGGTTTTCGGTTCCATAATGCAGTCCCAAACCACCTGTAAAAAGTCCATATCCATAGGCAATCTGCACAATATCATTGCGATGGACACCAGCCATGCAAAGTGAACGGGTCACCACTTCCGACCACATCTGAATATCTTTCCGTGTATAGCCCACGACTGTAGGTTTGCCTGTAGTACCGGAAGAGGCGTGCAAGCGTACAATTTCGCTCATGGGAACGGTAAACAATCCAAAGGGATAGTTGTCTCGCAAATCAATTTTTGTTGTAAACGGGAGTTTGTGAAGATCGTCCACACTTTGGATATCGTTGGCCGTCAATCCCAAATCCTGCATTTTTTTACGAAAGTAAGGGACATTGTGATAAATCCGTCTTACTGTTTCACATAACCTTTCTGACTGGATAATCCGCATCTCCTCGCGGCTTGCACATTCTATTCTTTCGTTCCAGATCATATCCTTATATTTTTTTATTAACCTTTTTTAGACATCAAAACACCAATAGATAGAATTACACCCAATGCAATACCCAAAAGTGCTGCAAAGAGAACCTGAAATTCGACCGGCAACAGGAAAGTAATTGTATGTGCCGGAATCCAGAAAAATGGGATGGTCTTCTTAAAAATGAAATTGTATTGTACTTTCCAGTCCAGATTGGTAATGATCTCCCCAAACTTGATGGGTTGAAACAACCCAGCTATCGTGCCACCATTTCTGATAATATGCGTATCAGTGATTTTATGCAAGGTCATCATCACCGGTGCATAAATGGTGTTAAGGGTAATGCTGATTGTAAAGGCTGTCAAAAGGCGCAGGCCCGACATTGGTCCACCAAGTGATTCAGCAGCACCTTGAATACCAAGAGTTTTTAAAAATACAGGTGCTCCTGCTGCAAAAATCTTAAATGCCATCACGATGGTTAAGCCTAAAAAGCCCCAGACAATTGCACGGGGAATCAAACCAAAACCAGGCTTGTTGTAAATCCCTTCGCGCAACCTCAAACCGATAGATTCTCCCATTGTTGCAAGGATCGCAAATTTCAGGAACCCGATTAAATAAGGGTGCGCACTGTTCGTCGTCTTATAACCGGAATAAAGCTCACCACTCAAAAAAAATGGCAGGAATAAAACCAGTACCAAAACCAAAAAATAAAGATCGATTTTTTTCATGAAAAGTTACATTTCTAAGTTAATTACCGTAAACAAATCTATTTTCAACTATTTGTAATCCAACAGATTCCAAATTAGCGGCTGCATCTTTGAAATCCTGAACATCAATTACAAAGAAAGCACTTTCACCTTCATTTACAACCCTTCCATAAGCATTTGTAAAATTGACTCCTGCTTTCACGATTGCCTTGAGCAAAGTATCCAGCGAACCTGGTTCATCGCCCATTTTGATCACAATGATTTCGCGCAAAGCTGCCGTCATTCCATTGTCATTGAGCAGTTGGTGTGCCAATACAGGATCCGAAACCACAAGGTTTAAGATCCCCCAGCCGTTTGCCGTATGGTTGAGGTGCAGGGACCTAATGTTAATTGAAGCAGCCTTTAGAATGGAAGTTACCCGCTCAAGGTGTCCCAGTTTATTCTCAAGAAATATTGAAACCTGATAAGTCATTGTCGGTGATGGTTAATTTGCTGTTTTCAAAATTAGTTATTTTATCCGTTGATCAAAAACCCGGACAGCTTTTCCTTCCGATTTTGGTATTGATCCCGGTTCCACCAATTTGATCAAAGGGCGGACAAGCACTTCGTCGCGGATAAGGCGAGTGATGTGCCGCTGAAGCCTGTCAAGAAAAGCAAGGTCTCCATTGAACCACTCCTTTTTTACCTCCACTTCAATAATCATCTCGTCCTGATCTTCAATGGTTGCCAGGATAATCCTGTAATCATCGCCAACTTCGGGTAATTTCAGGAGCACTCCTTCGACTTGCATGGGGAAAACATTACACCCTTTGATGATGAACATATCGTCGGAACGTCCGGCAATCCGATCCAAACGGCGATGCGTCCGGCCACATTTGCACTTACCTGGAAGAAACCTTGTCAAATCGCGGGTCCGGTAACGGATCAAAGGCATTGCCTGGCGGTCAAGTGTCGTCATAACCAACTCCCCAACTTCACCATCCTGAACAGGAAGAAGCGTGATGGGATTGATAATCTCAACAAGAAAAGCATCCTCCCAGATATGCAAACCATCCTGTTCGGTACATTCAAATGCCACACCCGGACCATTCATTTCTGACAATCCAAAAGAATTGTAAGCCTTCACCCCAAACATCTCCTCTATGCGTTGCCGATGTTCTTCTGTATGTGGCTCTGCACCAATCACCAGGGTGTGAAGGTTGGTGTCTTTATGAGGATCAAGTCCCTCCTCTTTAAAGACTTCATAAAGCCGACCGAGATAACTAGGAATGGCATGGGCTGCCGTCGTTCCATAATCACGCATCAGCTTAATCTGGCGAAGACTGTTTCCTGCACCAGCCGGAATACTCAGACATCCAAGACGTTCGACACCATATTGAAAACCAAGTCCTCCGGTAAAAAGCCCGTATCCGCAAATATTCTGAAAGACATCAGTATCGCGGATCCCTGCAGCATAGAGCGACCTTGCCATAAGGTTCGCCCAACTGCTAAGATCATGACGATTGTGATAGACTACCGTTGGATTGCCTGTTGTTCCACTGGAACTGTGCAACCGAACGACATCTTTTTTATTGGTAGCAAGAAATCCCCATGGAAAATCGTTCCTCAATTGCTCCTTTGTCGTAAAGGGAAGTTCATGAACCTGCTCAACCGAATTGAATCCTGATTTGACAATTCGCTGAATTTCAGGATCTCTTCCATAAAAAGGTGAATTAACCGCCTGATCCAGCGATATAACCAATCGTTCTACCTGCAATTTTTCAAGATCTCTACGTTCAAGTGTCTCGATCTCCTTTTCCCAATACATGGTAGGTTTATTAATAATAGTAAGTCATAACTATACGTACCCCGTGGTTTATGGCAGCATGTTTATCGGCATATAAACCATTTTCAAAATTGAACTTTCCTACACCATAATTGGCCTTTGTCATTTCGTATTCGGCCTGAAGCAGGAATTTTGGGACACTGTAAGAAATTGAGGGACTTATACGAAACATATCCATAATATTGGTGCCCCAGCCCCATACATCCGCTTTACCATCCTTGTTCGGAACAAGCGCATCCTTGCTTCCTAAGCTTTCCAGGTAACCCACAAATAACCCGGGCCTCCATTTCGTTCCATAGGTAATATTGAACAAGGTCGAGTAACTGCTTATGTTTGTATAAGTTTCATGACCGGTCAAAGTATTGTATCCTGAAACACCATATCCCCCAATCATTGTCAGATGCGACATATTTCCACCATAATAACCTTTAAGCAACATCATCAATTTTCCTTTGGCATATTTACCATAAGCCACCCAGGAGGTACTGTTAAGACATTCGTCTGTCACATAAACCTTAGAATCGGAGCCAACTGTTGAGACACGTGGTTTGATCCTGTTAAAATCGACACCCGCTCCTAATGTTATGGCTTTCTTTAAATATTCGAAACCAAAAGCTGTTTCGGGAATAACCGCATCCCTTTTGTACATGTTTGAACCACCGATTGGCCCCAAAGAGGTATATTGCTGTTGATACAATGCCGATCCATAGGCTGTTAATGAACCAAACTTATAGTCGAACCTAACCTGGGGACTACGGTTAAATGGTTGCATCGGCGTTCCGGTACTCAGTGCCGCCATTTTCGGAAAAGCGTCACCGCTAAAAAACGGATGCCATGTTTGTCCTACCAATAATTTTGAATTTTTCCAACTGAACAATGTGAAAGCTTTACGTAGCCTGACAAGGAAAATCTCAGGTTTACCTGCGAAGTCAACTTCGATACAACCTGTGGTCTTTGCACCAAAGATATCAGGACCCACTATATTTACGCCTCCACGGGTCACAACTGAAACAAAATTCGCACTCATCTGATCATTAATGTCTTTCCCAAGCGCATCGGTTCCGATGTAGTTTGGGTAAAGATAAAAAACGTCCTGAAAAGCGTTGAGTCCCTTATAGGAATCAAGATAAAACTCACTTCTTACAAAACCATAAAAACTTACAGGATTTTCTTTTTTTGCCTCCTGGGAAAAAGCAACCCACGGTAACAGAAGGAGGATAATACCTAATGATTTAAGCATAAAAATTTATTTGTCAACTAGTTAAGTTGAAAAGATTAATTAATTGATTTTCAATTGATTATATAAACACAGTTCGTTTTTACATAATTTCTGCGAAAATATATAAAATAAAATGGAGATTTACCATGACGATATATATTTATGAATTAATTAACTTTGCTTGGTTACTTCCAAATTAAGAAACTGATGAAACGAATTCCACTATTATTGGTCCTGCTATTTGCCGTTTATTTGACAATAGCTCAAGGAATTGAAAGCGCCTCCCTGAATGGCATTTGGAAGCTTTCCTATGGGCAATTTAATAGAAATGCCCCACAGAATCCCGACGAACTGAAAAAAGCCAACTGGCCAGTAATTCAGGCAATGGTTCCTGGAAATGTGGAACTCGATTTACAGTCTGCTGGAATCATCCAAAACCCGGAGCCAGGCAACCATATTTACGATTTACGGAAGTATGAAGCCTACCAATGGTGGTACAGCAGAACATTTGAGACACCAAAACTCAATAGCGGGGAACGGTCCATTCTGGTTTTTGAAGGTTTGGATTGCTACGGAAAAATCTGGATCAACGATGAACAGGTTGGAACAACCGATAATATGCTGATTGACTATCGGTTCGATATTACCGATTTTTTGAAAACGGAGGGAAATAACACGATAGATGTCTGCATTGATCCGGCGGTTATCCAAAGTCAAAAATACATCAATGGGGTGATCAGTACCCGAACATTTCAAAGCGCAGAGAATTTATATACCCGAAAGGCACCTCATATGTATGGCTGGGACATTATGCCCCGGTTAATCAGTGCGGGATTGTGGAGAGGGGTGAGTTTGGAAGTCAAAAAAACAACAAGGATCGAGCAGGTTTACTGGATGACAAACGATGTGAACGTCGAACAGAAAAAGGCGCAATTGATCCTCGATTGGCAGATTTCATCCGATTACCCAACCATTGATGGGCTGACCATGGAGGTTTTACTCAAAAAGGGAGACAAGTCAATTTATCAAAACTCGGTTCCAATGTATTCGTTTTGTGCACGGCAAAAGATTTCATTGGAGAATGTAGAATTTTGGTGGCCAAGAGGATACGGGGATGCTGCTTTGTACGATGCCACAATCCGGATTATTAACAAACAGAAAAAGGTACTTGACGAAAAGAAACAAAAGGTGGGCATCCGTACAGCGGAGCTTGTTTATACTGACATCACAACACCAGAGAATCCTGGGGAATTTGTGTTTAAGATTAATGGGGAAAAAATCTTTGTCAAGGGAACCAATTGGGTACCTTTGGATGCCCTTCATAGCCGCGACAGGAATCACCTGGTAGAGGCGATGAAGATGATCAAAGATTTAAACTGCAACCTGATCCGTTGCTGGGGAGGTAATGTTTATGAAGATCATGATTTCTTTGATCTGTGCGATGAAAACGGGGTTATGGTGTGGCAGGACTTCGCAATGGCTTGTACGGCATATCCTCAGGACAATGAATTTGCAGAAAGGATCCGTAAGGAGGCAATCAGTGTTGTTTTAAAGCTTCGCAACCATTCATCTTTGGTCCTGTGGTCTGGGAACAACGAAAATGACCAATCGCTTGAATGGAATTTCAAAAAGCACATCAATCCTGAAATGGGAATCATTAGCAGGAAGGTTTTGCCGGGTGTGATTTGGGAATACGACCCGATAAGAACCTATCTTCCAAGCTCGCCCTATTGCAGTGAGAAATATTTCAGTATGGGCCGCGATGTGAATTTGTTGCCCGAAGTCCATCTCTGGGGACCTCGTGGTTATTACAAGGCGCCCTTTTATACCACCTCCAAAGCCCATTTCGTAAGCGAAATTGGTTATCACGGATGTCCGAACCGGTCGAGCCTTGAAAAAATGTTCGATCCGGAATTTGTCTATCCCTGGACCAAAGAAGGAAACTGGAATGATGAATGGCAGACCAAGGCGGTACGTTCCAATCCTGAATCCAAAGACATGAACAACAGGAACAATCTGATGATCAATCAGGTAAAGGCACTGTTCGGGGAATGTCCGAAAGACCTGGATCAGTTTATATTTGCATCGCAGGTTGTACAGGCAGAAGCCATGAAGTTTTTTATTGAGTTGTGGCGTATAGAGAAATTCCGGAAAACAGGGATCATCTGGTGGAACCTGCGCGATGGCTGGCCAATTATCTCGGATGCGGTAGTCGATTATTACAACAGCAAAAAGCTTGCTTATTACTATATCCGGCAGGTTCAGCATAATGCCTGTGTGATGGTCGGGGATCCGAAAGATGGTAACTATCCCGTTGTGGCTGTGAACGATACCCGTGAAAAGAAATCAGGGACAGTGATCATTAAGGATGCAGATACCGGCACTACGAAGTTTTCCGGTTCTTTTGAAATTCCCGTCAATGGTAAAACAGTGATCGGGTTTATCCCAGAAATGACTGGCCAGTCGATGCTCCTTGTCGAATATACAATTGGGAATGAGAAATATACAAATCACTATTTAGCCGGAAAAGTCCCCTTCAAACTGGAGGATTACAAGAGGTGGTATAAGAAGCTGAACATTAAAAGAGATTAAATTCTTTAAAGTCTGTAGCGTACTCCGAAATGGTCAACCGAATAAATTTCATTGTTACAATTTGGTAAGTGCCTATAGTCACTTGTTTTCCGAAAGTAGATTACGCAAAAAAAAGGTTTGCTCAAGGTAAATTACAAAAAAATGTTTAAATTATATCAATGAAAATCAATCCTTGTGCAGATCGTTTTGTATATTTTGATGGATAATCACCTTTTTCCTGCTTGTAATAATGGTTTTTATTATAATTTTACAAAAAACAAGAATATGCTTTTAGAGATCACAAAAAAGACTGGACTATCAAAGGTCAATGCGGCTTTGAAAATGTTAAAACCAGGGAAACAATTTAATGCCAAAAAACACTGTGGAAAAGTAAAATGGGAAGAGGATGGTTTGAGCTATCAAAAAAAGCTGCGTGATGAATGGGATTAGTGTTATGATTGACACTAACATCGCTATTGCACTGCTAAATGGAGATGAGAAACTTGCAGAGATGTTTGATGCTAAAGATGTACACATTTCGTTTATCACCGAGTTGGAATTACTGTGTAAACCTGGCATGAAAATCTCTGAAAAGAGGGATATCCAATCTTTTCTTGATGATTGTACGATATTGGAAATTAACTCTTCTATAAAGGAAATAACAATTTCTATTCGACAATTCCACAAAATTAAACTTCCCGATGCAATTATCGCAGCGACTTGTATTTTTTGGAATCTTCCTTTTTTTACACGTGACGATGACTTTAAAAGTATAAAAGGCTTAAATTGCTTTTTTGTTAATTTTTGAGAAAAACAAATTGAAATAATACAAATCTAACTATTTGAGATAATTGTGATTTAAAATTTCGAACTGCTTACTTAATTTTTTCACTACTTTGTGATCTAATCTGAATGGTTAATTATTGAGTTTCTGAATTTAAAATGAAGGTTTCCTTTGCTGGTTGGCAGTAAAGGAACATATTCGAAGCACGGGTCTTGCTTGTCCCTTCTTCGGATTCCCTTTTCCTTTTTCCGGCCACTGAGCGAAGTCGAAGTGCCTTTTTCCGGCCACTGAGCGAAGTCGAAGTGCCGCCCCATGCTCCCCGCCCCAAGCTACATATTCACAATAATTTTGGAGATAATCTCCCGGAACTTTTCCACCTCCTCAGATGGGATGGTTTCAAGCAAACGTGCCTCACAATCGTTTTTGACTTTATCGATCTTGTTTCGGACAATCTTGCCTTTATCTGTCAAACAAAGAGTTATTGCACGGCGATCTGAAGCATCAGGATTCCTGTCGAGGTAACCGTTTACGACAAGCTTTTCTACAACACGGCTGACCCTTGAAGCTGATAAACCCATGCTCCTTGCCAATTCAGGGCTGCTGATTCCCTGACAATTGTTCAACGATGAGAAAAATAGCAATTCCGATTGGGAGATGCTAAGTTCGTCCATTAACTGTTGATCCATCTGGGAGCATTTTTTCTTCATTTCATACACAATGCTCATGATTCCTGACGAATATTCCATTTCTTTTCAATTATTTTTTTGCAAAACTACAAATAAGACAACTATTTACAAGCACATATTTTGCTATTAGCAATTATTTTTATTAAAAACTTTTTTTATTCCGAATTAATTAATATTTTTGCACCACAATTATTGCTATTAGCAAGTTATTAATGAACATTAAAATTTAAATATTATGGCACTGGAACATTTGACAACAGAAACTTTCAAAGAAAAGGTATTCAATTATGAATTGAACAAAGAGTGGAAATTCGAAGGGACAATTCCCGCGATTATCGATTTTTATGCCAACTGGTGTGGCCCATGTAAAATGGTCGCGCCTGTTTTGGAAGAGTTGCAGAAAGAGTATGGTGATAAACTGGTTATTTTCAAAGTAAATACAGAAGAACAGCAGGAATTATCGGCGATGTTTGGAATCCAGAGTATCCCATCTATACTATTTGTTCCTTTGGAAGGCCAACCACAAATGGCAATGGGTGCATTGCCAAAAGACACTTTCAAAAGTGCAATCAAAGATGTGTTAAAAGTCTCGATCAATTAATTTCCAAAAGCTATGAAGCAAGAAATTAGTATTTCCTGGAAAGATGGGATGGCCTTCGAAGCCGAAGTAAATGGCCATAAATTAATGCTTGATGCAGGAGAGCAGCATGGGGGCAGAGATTTGGGACCGCGTCCAAAACCATTGATGTTGGTCGCGTTAGCAGGTTGTACAGCCATGGATGTTGTTTCCATTCTTGCCAAAATGAGGGTCGAACTTGACAATTTCGATGTTTCGGTTGAAGGGGAACAATCTGAAGATCAGCCAGTCCATTATATCAGTATGCATATTGTCTATGAATTTTGGGGAAAGGACCTGCCAAAAGACAAGGTTGAAAAGGCGATCAGTTTATCACAGGAACGTTATTGCGGGGTTTCTGCAGTTTATAGCAAGGTGATGCCGGTGACTTATTCGATTGTAGTTCACGATACTTCAGGAGGTAAGCAGCAGTAATACAGCACAATACGATTAATGCGAAATAAACAAGTTATTTCGCATTAATGTCCTTATAAAAAAAGAAGCACTGACTCAAAAGGGCGGTGCTTCTTTTTTATGATAATAAGAGAGTTATTTATTTTGGCATCCCACCAAAGTGCCAGGCTAGTCCAAGGGCAAAGCCTAAATTGCTTTTCTTGTATGTCTCAGAGTAAGTACCAACAGCGGCATCGGTGAATTGTTTTGTTGAATCATGGTATTTGGTATAGAGGGCACCAATGTCCAGGGTAAATTTTGGGGTTGCTTTCCATTCAAAACCTCCACCAACTGTATTGGCAGGACTGTAATAGCTAAAATCGCTCTGAAATTGTTCCAGGATATACATTTCAGTATGCAAATAGCCCAAACTTAAAGCAAATTTCTTAGTAACCTGATATTGAGTTCCAAGCGCTACTTCCCATGTATTGTAACCAATTACACGTGGTTCCTTATAAACATTTTTACCCCAATCTACACCTTTATCGTGGTAACCGTTGTACGAAACCGACAGTTTCCATGCATTCGATACGTTGTAATCTGCACCAATTGATAAAATGGAAGGAAGGTCGCTAGCGCTCTCTTCTTTATCGGGGAACATCTTTAAGTCGTCAACCTTGGTGGCATTGGTCATGGTCAATTTTGTTTTGAACTCATACTTGATTCCAATATTTAGATTTTTATTGGGAGAAATATTTAAACCAAGAATTGGGGTAATTCCTGTTCCGGTCTGTTCGGCGTCAACAGCTTTATCCGCTAAGGCATTGCCGGTAGCGATCAATGCAGCAGCCTTACCATTCAATGTTGCTGCACCTGAGTTAAAGGTTGCCTGAACTGTTGAAAGGGGCATTGCATTGATTTGTGCCTGGGTCGCGCCAAGCCCCAATAATCCTGTTTCAAGCTGAGTTCTTTGGGCTGCCGTAATGTAATTTGCACCCTGAACCTGTGCCAATGTTAAAGTCCCTGCACCTCCTGCAATCAAAGGCTGAACAGAAGCGGCTGCCCCTGTGGCACTGTTGGCAGATGCAGTCAAAAGAGGTGCCGCATCGTTCTGAAGGAAAGTCTTTGCATTGGTTAAAGTACCATTTACTTTAACCTGGATATCTTTAATGTATCCATTGTATGTGGTTTTTGCAGGCAGGTAACGCAAACCACCATATACCGAAAATATATCATTGACTTTATAGGAGACACCACCCTGGATTCCCCAATAAACCGATTCCCCCTTAAAATAAATATTAACACCATAACCACTTACAGTCTTGCCTATTTTGCTCAGGTCAGCCAGACCGGGAACCAACTTGGATATGTCCTTCTCAAAAGAGGGTAGCCCCCTGTCAAATGTGATGCTTCCCCCACCGCTGTTTGGCCCTAAGCCCAACGAAAAAGCAAACTTGTCCTTTTTATAAATGGCAAATGCAGTAGGAAAAATTGGTGCTGCTAAGGTTCCTTCATATTTACCGGAATTTAGCAATGGAAACCCACTTTCTACCGTTTTTGTCTGAAACAAACTTTGGCTTTGAACAGCGAAATAGAAGCCGTTTTCCATCCTCATCAAGCCCGCAGGATTGAAATAAACCGCATCGGGGGAGGTCGATGCATTGCGCGACAGCATTCTGATGTATTGCGCACTTTGATTACCATTGGTGAGCAGACCACCTGCAAAAACGCTGCTGAAACACAGTACAAGTCCGGTAATTACAATTAGCTTTTTCATGTATTAATTTTTATTTATTGACGCAAATATATATAATAGAAATTAATAAACAATGCTTTCGATTGATTTACAGTGATTTATGAACTTTTGAACAATTTGGTTATAAATTTGATAAATTATTGTTGTGACTTATTGTACTGATATAGAAGATCAAGGTATTTGTTTTGGATATCGACGGGTAGAAAGGAGCTGACAAATGAATTTCTGGCTATCTGGTAGATTTGTTCCTGGTTAAGGTTTAATGCTTTTGAAACGGCAATGTAATTTTCGTTGACATAACCACCAAAATAGGCAGGATCGTCTGAGTTAATTGTCACTGTCAATCCTTTTTCAATCATTAAAAAGATCGGGTGGTCTTCCAGCCTGCCAATTACTTTTAGTTTAAGATTTGAAAGCGGACAAAGGGTCAACGGGATCTTTTTCTCCTTCAACAAATCTACCACCGTTTCATCTGTGAGGCAACTGTTGCCATGATCGATCCTCGCTACCTTCAAAATTTCTATCGCACTCCTGATATTCTGAGCAGACCCCTCCTCTCCTGCATGTGCTACTGTTAAATAGCCATATTCGAGCGCCTTAGCAAATGCATTTTTGAATTTCTCAGGAGGATTCCCCCTTTCAGAAGAATCGAGACCAATAGCAGTGATATGCTCACGGTAGGGCTTTGCCTCTTCAAGAAGTGCAAGAGCGTCCGATTCGTCAAGGTGACGAAGGAAGCACATGATCAGATAAGATGTGATCCCCAACCTAACAAATCCATCCTGTAAAGCAGAAACGATACCCCCAATTACCGTTTTGAATTGAATGCCATTTGCAAGATGAGTCTGGGGATCAAAAAATATTTCCGTATGCAAAATATGGTCAGCATTGGCACGCACAAGATAAGCCCAGGTCAGGTCATAAAAATCTTGTTCTGTCCGTAACACAGAGGCTGCTGCATAATAAATATCAAGGAAATCCTGAAGATTATTAAATTGGTAGGCTTTTCGGATTTCTTCGACCGACCCATATTTCAATTTGATTTGGTTTTTTCCGGCAATTTTAAACATCAATTCTGGTTCGAAAGTCCCTTCGATATGAAGGTGGAGTTCTGCTTTAGGCAAACCTTTAATGTATTGACTGATATTGTCCATAGTTCAATTTATTAATTCATAGAGAATTGTAATACTCAATAATCCGGACCAAATCATCCCCTTTCTTAGCCAATAGTTTATACTTTGAAATAAAATTGTTTAGCTCGGTTTTTCTATCCTTCAGAATGTTGATCAAATCAATTTTATTTCCCACAAAATCAACATAAGTATCTCCATTCGAAACATAAAAAGACTTCATAATTGGTTTGAAATGCGCCTTGTTGGAATCTCCATATGGTAAACCTGGAGCAGGAGGCAAAAAATCTACATTGTACTTACAAAAAAGTGAAGCTTTACCTTTGACTATAACCTCACAGAATCCCTCAACTAATTTCTTACTGTTTCTAAATTTGACACAAGAAAAAGTCCTATTGTCAAACTCCGCTTTTGACACCAATGATTTTGGGGTTATTTCAAGAATTGAATCCATCTTAAGATATTCAATCTGATCGCTATAACAGTTGTATCTTAAAAGTAGGTTGTCGATAAGTGTCACTGCGGAAGTTATAATTGTACCCTTTTTGAATTCACTTTTCAAATAAGGTGTACCTTCAATTTCAGAATATTTTAAATTGCCATTCACTACAAAACCGCCATCTACGAATTTATGAGTCCTGAATTCATCAATTGTCTTCCTCCGTATCTTGTACTCCTTTGTAACCGGCAACCGTTCTAATTGTGCAGTAAGTGAAAAGGATGCCGAAAGAATCAAAAGTAAAAGTATTAATAGAGCTTTCATCATGGGATAATTTGAAACGTTACCGACAATGTATGACTTTATTAAAAGGAAAACCCTTATGAATTTTGCATTTCCAACAATTCATAAGGGTTTTTGTAATCGCCTAATTAATAGTTAGATTCCTTAATCTCAAAATAAGATTGCGGATGAAGGCAAGCCGGGCAATTCAGTGGAGGTTTTGTCCCTTCGTGCAGGTAGCCACAATTGCGGCATTTCCAGACAACTTTGCCTTCACGTTCGAAAACTAAACCATTTTCAAGGTTCGAATAAAGTGTAGAATAACGTTCGTCGTGTGCTTTCTCTACTTTGGCAATCAGTTTGAATGCCATAGCAACTTCTTTAAAACCTTCTTCCTCAGCAATTTGTGCAAATTCAGGGTAAAGAGTTGTCCACTCTTCATTTTCACCTTCTGCCGCAGCCTTGAGGTTTTCAAGGGTAGTGCCAATCATTCCGGCAGGATAGGTTGCAGTAATTTCAACTGGACCACCTTCTAGGAATTTGAAAAAACGTTTTGCATGCTCCCGTTCGTTCAAAGAGGTCTCTTCAAAAATGGCAGCGATTTGCTCCAGTCCCTCTTTCTTTGCCTGCTTGGCAAAGTAATCGTAACGCATACGCGCCTGCGATTCGCCTGCAAATGCTTTCAGCAGGTTCTGTTCTGTCTTTGATCCTTTTATACTGTTCATTGTGTAGATATTTAAAGTTGGCGCGAAAATTATAACATTTCTCACCAACAGGGTTTGATCCGCGAAATAATTATTAGTAGATAATTGATAACTAATGTATTGAATTATGTTCTGAAACCATGTGCTATATTAATGGCCGCTTTAAGGTTTTCGATCGGTATTTTCCGGTCAACAGTGCAATCGGCGCCTAAAATAATATTGGCTGGCGCGTCTTTGAGTACTTCGATTGTAGCCTTTTTGATCTCTTCCGGTGAACCGGTAGTAAGAATACCATGCCTGTCGAGACCACCCATTACCGGACGATTGAAGATCTTTGATGCCTTTGAAAGGGACAAGGGTTGATTGTCGGCAAAAAGGGGAACGTTTACCACTTGACCCGGATAATCCTGAAATCGCGAATTGAACCCTTCGTACGATCCATCATAGTCGCAAATATGCAAAATATTAACTGGGACAAGTTGCGACACCTCTTTATACAGGATCATGTCATAATTCTTTATTGTCCGGTTAAAAAGTGTCTGATCTGCAACGCGATTTGTCTCACCTCCCTGAGTACAAGTATAAAAACCGTCAACTCCAAGCCTGACTGCGGCATGGATAAAGTTCATAATCGAAAGAGTTATATTTTCCATTCCACGGCAAACAGAATCAGGGTCCTCCTTCACATGTGCAACGAGCACATCCCAAGGTACTGCTTGCTTGGCCATTTGATAAGGTGAATAGACTGTTTGCAGAATGATTGCCTCCCGCTTTGCATTTTTGATCAGGCCTTTAAGAAGATAAAGGGAAGGTTCAAACCACTTTTCGGTTAAGATCGGCATTTTAGCCCAGTCGCTGGCTGTTTTTATCTGTTCGTTTTTAGGAAGTCCCTGTTCATCAAATTGAATTTTCAAGAAATCCATCCCTGTAGCATGGAAATAATCAAGATGTGCTTTGAGCGCTGCATCTCCCTTGACCCCAAAGTGCATGAAGAATCCGGCAGGAATATAATTGGGGGGGCGCGACATGTCAAGAACCTGCATCATCAAATCGCGTTTGGACCTAAGCGCACCCGATGGGAGGATTCCACTTATGGGTATTGGTGCTGTTTTCGGCTGGGTTTCGGCAAGAAGAGTTGGTAAACCGCCTAAAATCCCAAGGGAGGCAAACGAGGCTCCCGCAAGAAACTTTCTTCTGGTTGATTTTTCCATTTGGTTGATCTTGTTTTTATATCGCTTAAATAATTAAGTTGATGCCTTACCGCAATGTGCATTATGTCCTCAGTTATCAGACTAAAATAATTCATTTAAAGTCCGAACACCAATTTCATTCAAACGAATAAAAATAGATAATTTAGGCCATATTTCAAGAGTTCAACAATAATTATTTTAGATGCTTACAGCCCCGTCACCCCGTTTAAGCAATGTTACTTTAAGCGAAGGGGAAGGAACCAACTTCCCTAAACCCGCAGATGACCATATCTTGTCAATATGCGCAATTGTTTCGGATGAAGAAGCTACAGGATTGGGCCAAAGCCGTTGAAAACCATCAGTTTCGAGTGTTTTTCTGGTTCCATCCATCACCAGATGTGGAACTTCACCCTTACGGCGTGGGTGAACAAATTTACAATCACGACGTGGATCTATATTTCCTGAAACATACCAGACTACAGCGCTGATGTCGAAAATATCCAGGCCTGGATCCACATATGCAATTAATTTCACTCCCCACAACTCCTCAATGGACAATATGTCATTTATTATATAGGTTAACGATTCGGGTGTTTCTTTTGTTATTCCTAGAATTATTGCAGAAATTCCTTTCGCCAACAAAGTAAGATTGCAAGAAACAACTCCATTGATCCCACATAGTTTTTTTGAGATATGGTCTATATCAATTAATTGTTGATCATATTGCATGATCCCGTCTTTTTCTTCCTTGTATTTTATAGTGGCATCAATGCCTATTTTTGAACCGTATGCAAATTGGGATGAGGAATGATCCAGAACATCCATGGGACCCTGAGAGAAATGGATATCTTTGAGCGGATTAAATAATCGTGAAGCAATTTTGGCAAAAGCCCAATAATCTTTAATATCCGATTCCTGGTCGGCAATTATAAGGATTTTATTGAACATCATCTGGCCTGCCCCCCACATGGCATTCATCACTTTAGAGCCCTGACCTGCATAGGATTTAGTGATTTTTGCTATAGTAAGATTGTGGGCTACTCCTGCTGGGGGCAGTTCCATGTCCAATAATTCAGGGATCATTGTCAATTTCATGGGTGCGAGGAAAATCCGTTCGGTGGCTCGTCCGATCCAGGCATCCTCCTGTGGCGGGATTCCAACAATTGTGGCCTGATATATTGCATCTTTCCTATGTGTAATACAAGTAATGTGAAATTTAGGATACCAATCGGCCAGCGAATAGAACCCGGTGTGGTCTCCAAACGGCCCTTCCCAAACAAAATCTTCCTGTGGATCAACATAGCCCTCTAAAATAAAATCAGCATCGGCAGGTACTTCGAGATCGTTGGTCAGGCACTTAACTAATTGTACCTTTTTTTTTCTCAAAAATCCTGCCAGCAGGTATTCGTCAATCGGATCAGGAAGTGGAGCAGTGGCGGCATAAGTATATGCCGGATCTCCACCAATAACAACCGATATTGGCATTCGTTTTCCTTTCGCTTTATATCCTGCGTAATGTCTTGCACCAGTCTTGTGTTTGTGCCAGTGCATTCCGGTAACGTCCTTCCCCATCACCTGCATCCTGTACATTCCCACATTCCGGATGCCAGTTTCCGGATCCCGCGTTACAACACAGGGAAGTGTTATAAACCGGCCACCATCGGCAGGCCAACATTTTAGAATGGGGATTATTGATAAATCAGGTTCATTCATCACAACTTCCTGGCATTTACCTCTTCCTGAAACCTTTTTTGGCATCCATGAAGCGATCGTTGACAAAAAAGGCAAAACCTTTATTTTATCAAAGAAACCGTTGCGGGGCCGTGATAAATCTTTAAATAATTTTTCTATTTCGGCTCCGATATGATCCAGGTTTTCACAACTCAAAGCCAATGCCATTCTGTTTTCAGAACCGTAGGCATTGATCAGAACCGGGAATTGGGTCCCGTTATTTTCAAATAACAGTGCCTTTCCACCACCTTCTGTTTTTGACATCCTGTCAACAATTTCGGTAATTTCCAATTCGGGATTCACCGGTCCAGATACACGGATCAATTCACCCTTTTTATCGAGAAGTTCTACAAAATCCCTTAAACTTTGAAAAGCCATACTTCCTTTTTTACATAAAAATAGGGGATTTTAAGGTCCCCTATCTTTTATTTATTAATATCAATATTAAATTCCGGCCTTTTGTTTGAACCAATCAAGAGTTTCGGAGGAAGGACGCTCAAGCGGTAGATTATACATCCTATCCCAGATTAATTGGGCCAAAACTCCTAATGCCCGGCTTACCCCAAACATAACTGTATAAAAGAAATATTCGGAAATACCATAATGCTGAAGTAAAGCTCCGGAGAAGGCGTCAACATTTGGCCATGGGTTCTTCACTTTACCCAATGATTTCAGGATTGGGGGAACGATTTCATAAAGTAGATTCACAATATCGATCAATTTATCGTTACTGACATATTTGCGAGCGAAATCCTGTTGTGCAGTAAATCGTGGGTCAGTTACCCTGAGAACGGCATGGCCATATCCTGGAATAACTTTTCCCTGAGAAATTGTTTTCTTTACGTACTCTTCGATTTTAGCTCTCTCTTCTTCTTTTGAATTGCTTGCACCGATTTCATCGATCATTGAATAGACCCAGAACATAACTTCCTGATTTGCATATCCATGCAAAGGACCTGCAAGGCCAAGCATCCCGGCAGCATAGGAATAATATGGATTACTTAATGCTGTACCAACAAGATGGGTGGCGTGTGCAGATACATTTCCGCCCTCATGATCGGCGTGGATACACATGTACATACGGAACAAACGATAAATCTCTTCACTATCATAACCCATCATATGAGCAAAATTAGCTGCCCAATCAAGGTTGCGGTCAGGTTCAATAAAGCTGCCATCTTTAAAACTACGGCGATAGATATAGGCAGCAATAACAGGTAACCTGGCAATCAGGTTCATCACATCTTCATAAGTAGTATCCCAATAATCATTTTTGCTTATACCCGCGCGATGCGATTTCTGAAAAATGGAATCGGTAGCCATTGAAATAATTCCAGTACTGAATTGCGTCATTGGTTTAGCTGTAATCGGCATAGCTTCAATAACCTTTATTACGTGATATGGCACATGGCTACGGTTATACCATTCATGGCTTAAGAATTCCGCATCCTCAATAGTAGGTAATTCATCAAGCAACATCAAATAAAACAGCCCTTCAGGTAATGGTTCTCCTTCAGGATTTAATTTGGGAAGTTTCTGCTGCAATTCGGGAATCGAGTGCCCACGATACCTTATACCACTTTCAGGGTCGAGTTTAGAGGTGACAGTAAGTAGACTGGTCATTCCCTTCATCCCTGTAAGGATTTGATCGATATTTACGTTTTCGACAACGACGTTGCCGTATTCGCTAATTAATTGCTTAACAACAGCACGTTCCTTTACCCCTTTTTCGATTAATTTTTTCTTAATATAGTCCATGTGAATTGCCTATTAGTTTGTTCAAATATATATATATTTATAAGATAATACTGCAAATGAATAAAATATTTTATTACTCAACAAAAAGGCAATACAAAAGGTTGAATAAAAATTAAATAAAAAAGGACAACGTTGTTGCCCTTTTTTATAATAACCTAATAAATAAATACTTGAATAAAAACAAGCAGTAGATAATCCAAATAAATATTTTTATTCTTTTGGTGTAGTGGAAGCCTTGCCAGCAGATGCAGCACCTGTAGCATCACCTTTTTTACGCGATCTGCGTTTTTTGGTAACTTCCTTCTTGCCAGTTGATAACATACTCTGGTTATAATCAACCAGTTCGATCATACACATTTCGGCGTTGTCACCTAATCTGTTCCCAGTTTTCAAAATCCTGGTGTATCCTCCCGGACGGTCTGCAATTTTCAAAACGATATCCCGGAAAAGTTCGGTTACTACCTCTTTACTTTGCAGTAAACTAAACACTTCACGACGATTGTGGGTGGTATCGCTTTTTGCGCGGGTCAGGAGGGGTTCTACATAAACGCGCAATGCTTTGGCCTTGGCTAATGTTGTTGTAATCCGTTTATGGAGTAAAAGTGAATTTGCCATATTGGAAAGCAAAGCACCCCTGTGCGAACTGGTCCTGCCTAAATGATTGAAACTATTTCTATGTCTCATTTCTATTATTCCTTGTCTAATTTATACTTACTGATATCCATCCCGAAGCTCAAGCTAAGGTTGACCAATAAATCGTCGAGTTCTGTAAGGGATTTCTTACCGAAGTTGCGAAATTTTAAGAGATCGTTACGATTATAGGTAACCAATTCGCCAAGTGTTTCAACATCTGCTGCTTTGAGGCAATTGAGAGCCCTGACGGATAAGTCAAGATCAACCAATTTGTTTTTAAGCAACTGACGCATGTGAAGAATTTCTTCATCGAACTCTTCATTGGCAAATTTCTCATCTGAGTCGAGTGTAATTTTCTCGTCGGAGAAAAGCATAAAATGGTAAATCAGGATTTTAGCTGCTTCCTTCAAGGCATCTTTAGGATAAATAGACCCATCAGTTGTGATCTCGATCACCAATTTCTCGTAGTCGGTTTTTTGTTCAACACGATAGTTTTCGATAGCATACTTGACGTTTTTTATCGGGGTAAAGATAGAATCGATCGGAATGACTCCGAATTCTTCTTCCGAAGGCTTGTTTTCAATACCTGGAACATAACCACGCCCTTTCTCAATTGAAAGTTCGATCTGAAGTTTGACCGTTGATTCCATGTTACAAATCAACAACTCCGGATTAAGAACTTTGAAACCAGTAAGAAAATGATTAATGTCACCTGCTTTAAACCTGTCCTGCCCAAAAATGGTTACAGAAACTTTTTCATTGTCGGAGTCGTCCCCAACTCTTTTAAAGCGGATCTGTTTCAGGTTAAGGATCATCTCGGTAACATCCTCTATTACTCCGGGGATAGTTGAGAATTCGTGTTCTACCCCTTCGATCTTGATCGTTGTGATTGCGTATCCTTCCAAAGACGATAACAAAATCCTCCGTAAGGCATTACCTATAGTAATACCATAACCAGGCTCAAGTGGGCGGAACTCGAATTTTCCGAGTTTGTCATCCGACTCAATCATTATCACCTTTTCGGGCTTCTGGAAAGCTAAAATTGCCATAAACCTAAAATTATTGTTATTTCGAATACAATTCGACGATTAATTGTTCCTTGATCACCTCGGGAATCTCTTCACGATTGGGAACATTCAGAAACTTGCCAGTTTTGGCTTCACCATTCCATTCAAGCCAAGGATATTTATTGTGGCGGTGAACAGCAAGTGCATCGGTAATCGCGATTAGCGATTTCGATTTTTCACGAACACCAACAACTTCTCCAGGGCGAAGTGTATAAGATGGTATATTAACTACTGAACCGTTGATAACAATGTGTTTGTGCGAAACCAACTGACGGGCAGCAGCACGGCTTGGTGCGATACCTAGACGAAAAACGACATTGTCGAGACGGCTTTCAAGAAGCTGTAAAAGTACGGTACCGGTAACTCCCTTGTGAGAATGTGCTTTTTCAAATAGGTTACGGAACTGACGTTCCAAAACACCGTACATGTACTTAGCTTTTTGCTTTTCGCGCAACTGAGTACCATATTCTGAAACTTTTTTCCTCCTTTTGCTGTTTCCATGCATTCCCGGAGGATAATTTTTGTGCTCAAATGCTTTATCGGGCCCATAAATAGGTTCGCCGAACTTACGTGAAATCTTGGATTTTGGACCAATATATCTTGCCATGTGAATTTACATTTAAAAGTACCTGATTATTAAACACGACGACGTTTAGGTGGACGGCATCCGTTATGTGGAAGTGGAGTAATATCAACGATTTCAGTAACCTGAATCCCAACATTAGCCATTGCACGTATTGCAGACTCGCGTCCATTTCCTGGCCCTTTTACAAAAACCTTTACCTTGCGTAAGCCAAGGTCAAAAGCAGTTTTAGCACACTCCTCTGACGCAGTTTGAGCTGCATAAGGAGTATTCTTTTTAGAACCTCTAAAACCTTTCTTACCGGCCGACGACCACGAAATAACTTCTCCATTGTTATTGGTCATCGAAATGATAATATTATTAAAAGAAGAAGAGACATGAGCCTGTCCTACAGGTTCAATATTAACAACTCTTTTTTTCGATACTCCAGTCTTTTTTGCCATTTCTACTTAAAATTATTTAGTGGCTTTTT
>JBAXWR010000058.1:0-32905 GCA_037128295.1 Mariniphaga sp. | reverse complement strand
GGTCCAGCACGATGTCACTTCGCCACGACCCTATTCGAGGATCCATCAGATCAACGGAACTAAGGCGATGGCCTGCAAATATCCGGAGCCAGGCAGGATATCCAATGGCGACAAATGGTTTTCGGAAGATGAAATGAAGGATCTGGAAAAGAAATACGCACCCAAAATTGTTACGCGTATTGGCGAAATGGCAAAACAGGTGGGTGGCCATGGTGGGATGGATTTTATGATGGACTGGCATACAATCGATTGTCTGCGCAATGGTTTACCTCTCGATCAGGATGTTTACGATGCAGCACTCTGGAGCTCCATCGGTCCATTGAGTGAATGGTCCGTTGCCAATAGATCGCAATCCATTGATATACCAGATTTTACATGCGGTTCGTGGAATAAAAACAAACCTGTGGATATTTCATTGAAAGAGGGTGGTAATACCAAGGTAATCTAAGCTGTTTATGCATCTAATTGATTATTAAAATATTAATGAATCTATGAAAAAGACTGTTTTATTGTTCCTTAGTTTAGTTTTGATCAATGGAATCCAGGCACAGCAAAAGCCATTGCAACTGATAAAAGACAAGCTTAACCCTGTCGATCAGGCAGATGTAAAAGTCGGTGGCGAAATAGGCCGCAGGATTGATGTAACCGTTTACAATAATCTCCTGAAAATCAATATAGACAACGATTTTCTCGCCTCTTTCCAAAAAAGGGAAGCAAAGAACAACTACATCGGATTGGGAAAGCTCATCGACACCGCCGTAAAAATGTCGGTCAATACAAAGGATGAAAAAGTAGTTGCAATCAAAAATCATCTCATCGATGAAGTGATAAAAGCCCAGGAACCAGACGGTTATATTGGAAACATGACCCCTGAAAACCGCATCATTAAACTTTGGGACATCCACGAAATGGGGTATATCATTTACGGATTGATCAGTGACTACAAATTATTTGGTAACCAGAAATCGCTTACTGCCGCCCGGAAAGCTGCTGATTATATCCTGTCAAAATGGTCAATGCTTCCAAAAGATTGGGAAAATCAAACCAATGTGGCTACCCATGTCGGGATTACCGGAATTGACAGGACGATGCTGACCCTTTACAAGGTGACAGGCGAAAAACGGTATTTCGATTTTTGTCATAACCAGCATAACCTGACGACCTGGAACCCTGATATTGTGATTGGCCGTAAAAACCTGATAGAAGGACATATCTATGGCTATTTGGCATCGTCGCTGGCACAATTGGAGCTCTATCGTTTGCAGCCAGATGATAAATTGCTGGTTCCAGCCATGAAGGCAGTGAACTTTATTACTGCAAATGATGGGATGACTGTTACCGGGGGAGTTGGACAGGTCGAAATCTGGACCGATGATCAGGATGGGCGCGGCGATCTTGGAGAAACCTGTGCAACAGCTTATCAATTAAGGGTATATGAAAGTCTTCTTCGATTGAATGGAAATACCGGTTATGGCGACCTGATGGAACGCGCAATCTACAATGCCTTGTTTGGAGCCCAATCACCTGATGGCCGGCAGATCCGCTACTTTACACCATTCGAGGGGCCACGGGTTTATCACAATACCGACACCTACTGCTGTCCATGCAATTATCGCCGGATTGTTGCCGACCTTCCTTCGATGGTTTACTACAAAACGAACGATGGGATAGCGGTTAATCTTTATGCAACCTCAAAAGCCAAAATAAAGATGGATGGCTATTCGGTCAACCTGTCACAGGAAACCGATTATCCCAATTCGGGCCATATCGTGTTTAATATTGATCCTTCACAACCCTCGACATTTGCTTTAAAGTTCAGGATCCCGAAATGGAGCAAAGGTGCTAAAATCAGCATAAACGGAAAATTGGAACCGGTCAGTTTTATTCCATCCCAATTTGCTGTCGTTGAACGGAACTGGAAAGCAGGTGACCAGTTAACGCTCGATTTTCCGATGGAGTGGCGGCTGGTAAAAGGAACAAAGCGTCAGGCAGGGAGGGTTGCGGTAATGCGCGGACCATTGCTCTTTTGCCTGAATCCGGAACAAAATCCCGTTTTGGCCAAAAAAGATGGTGCCGATATCGGCAAACTGATTATCGACCTGGCTTCTATTGAAAAGTTGCCGGTTTCCGATCAATCTGTCCGGCCGGATGGGATAGGTTGTCGCTTAAAAGCGGGCAGCAGCGACTGGGCGATGGGAAATCCGGGGAATATCTCCCTGACCCTCACTGAATTTGCGGACCCAAATGGGAAATGCACCTATTTTAAAACGCCCGATTTGTCACTGGCGGTGGATGATGAATTGACCGGTGGATTGGAATAACTGAACTGAAATAATAAATAGAAATAAATAGATATAATGTTGGATTATAGTGATTTGCTGAAATTGAAACGATGGAATACCCCTACCATTTACAACGGATGGGAACAGATAACGAAATCGGATGCAGGGAAAGAGGGTTACAATCCTGAAGAAACTACCGACTTTATGCCACAGATGGGACCGATGGTAGGTTATGCGGTAACCGTGGTGATCGAACCCGGAAACCCTGAACATCCCAAAAATAACCCAAATGCCTGGCGGGAATACCGTGAATACATAGGGTCGATTCCGGGTCCTAAAATTGTTGTGATACAGGATCTCGATAAACCGGCCAATTGCGGATCATTTTGGGGAGAGGTCAACAGCAATGCTCACAAGGCTTTAGGATGTATAGGGACAATTACCGATGGTAGTATCCGCGATGTTGACGAGATGTGCAATGCCGGGTTTAAAGCACTTGCAAGGCGGCTTTCTGTCGGACATGCCCATAGTACTCCAGTGAGGTGGAATTGTGAAGTGGAGGTTTTTGGTCGGAAAATCAAACCGGGTCAACTCATTCATGCTGATAAACATGGTTTTCTGGTCATACCCGATGAAGATATTGACGGGTTGCTGGATGCCGCGATATTTATGGATTCAAACGAATGTAACACGGTAATTGCCGCAGCGAGAAGTGCAGCTGGAAAACCGACCCGGCAGATTTTGGATGAATTGAACAATGCATCGGCTCAATTCGGTATAGCTGCGAAATCAAGGTTCGGGAATAAGGGAGAATGGTAAGTAATTATAAATTAATAAGATATGAAGATTGTTGTTTTGGATAGCTATCCTTTTAATCCTGGAGACCTTAGCTGGGACGGATTGGCCAATTTGGGTGATTTGAATGTCAATGATCATACAATTCCTGAGGATGGGGAAATTATAAAAGCAATTGGTGATGCTGAGATCATTTTTACAAACAAGACACCATTAACTCGGAATATTCTGGAAAAGACCCCTTCCGTTAAATACATTGGTGTATTGGCTACCGGCTACAACGTTGTGGAGGTGGGTGCTGCCAGAGAACTTGGAATTGTAGTCACAAATGTTCCGGCCTACAGCACCGATTCTGTTGCGCAATTGACTTTTGGTTTGTTGCTTGAGATGTGCCACCATGTTGGCGATCACAATGCAGCGGTTCAAAATGGCGACTGGTGCAGATCAAAATATTATAGTTTCTGGAATTCACCATTGATTGAACTGTCAGGTAAAACAATTGGGATCATTGGTTATGGGATGATTGGTCAGGCAGTTGGAAAGCTGGCACAGGCATTTGGGATGAAAGTTCTGGCCAACAACACGAAGGGTAAAATTGAAGAAGAAAGTTCAACCTGTAAATATGCTGATCTTGACCAACTTTTGGAACAATCCGACATCATCAGCCTCCATTGTCCGTTCACCGAAAAAACCAACGGGATGATTAACAGTACCAACATTGCCAAAATGAAAGATGGGGTGATGATTATCAATACCTCCAGGGGTGGATTGGTTGTTGAAAAGGATTTAAAGGAGGCATTAAATAGTGGCAAAGTAGCAGGTGCTGCCGTCGATGTGGTTTCTGTCGAACCGATTGTGCCTGAAAATGAGCTGTTAAAAGCCGATAACTGTATCATCACGCCTCATATCGCGTGGGCACCGAAAGCCGCAAGGATCAGGTTGATGAAGATAGCTATCGATAATTTAACAGCTTTTTTAGATGGGAAGGTAGTTAATGTAGTAAATTAGGAATCAATACAATAAGAAACTTTGCATTCTTGGCGTACTTTGCAAGAAAATATTGACTTGAGTTCAAATAATGAATTTAATGGTCGCGCAAAGTACGCGAAGTCTCGCAAAGGAAAAAAATAATCCTTTGCGTTCTTAGCGGCCTTTGCGAGAAATATTAAAAACACAATGATATGGTTAACAGTCTTTTAAAAAAATTGAAGAACGGCGGGAACATCTACGGCACCTGTATTATATCCACTTCGCCGGTATGGTCACGTGTTGTTGGCAACTCAGGTTTGGATTTTGTGTTTATTGATACCGAGCATATTCCGATCGATCGTAACGAATTGACCTTTTTATGCCAGACTTACAAGTCGATGGGAATTGCCCCTTTAGTGAGGATACCAAGTCCTGATCCATACCGGGCTTGTATGGTTAAAGACGCAGGTGCAATTGGTGTAATCGCACCCTATGTTGAAACCGTTGATCAGATTCGTGATCTGGTGGGCGCCACCAAATACCGTCCGTTTAAGGGGCGTCGGCTACAGAATGTATTAACTGGAAAAGAGGAACTTACTCCGGAATTGAAAGCATATCTTGAAAATTACAATCCCGGAAGTCTGAGCATCGTAAATATTGAAAGTCTTGCTGCTGTTGAAAATCTGGATGCTTTACTGGCAGTTCCGGGTTTGGATGCTGTCATTATCGGGCCACACGACCTATCGATCAACATGGGTTTGCCTGAACAATACGAAAATCCTGAATACGAAGCTGTTGTCAGAGATATTATTCATCGTACCCGAAAAACTGGTCTGGCTGCCGGGATCCACTTTCCCGGAAAACCTGAACGTCAGATCAAATGGATGAAGGAAGGGGTCAATATCGTTTTGCACAGTTCGGATATGGCGTTGTTCAGTCAAAAGCTGAATGAAGATATGTCGAAAATCAAATTGGCGGCTGGCGATTTAAAAGAGAAATCGGCGGATGCGGGTTTTACTGTATAAGAATAAATCGGTTTTTCCCGGTAGGTCATTCAATTTTGTTTTGGTTTTTCTTTGTGAATCCTTCGTGCCCTCGTGACTTTGTGGCTATTTTTTTCTTGCCACGAAGACACAAAGACCCAAAGATTTCACAAAGGATTTGAGAATGTAACTCCCTATTTCTTATGTATTTAAAATGAAAAACTATGATTGAAAAGAGAACAATTTTGATTGGGATATCAATAATACTTATTTTGCTGTCATTCAATGGATTCGCCAAACAACTTGATCTTTCGGGTTCCAAAATTCTTTGTTTTGAGAAGAAAGATCCGGTAGTTCTGAAAGCTGTGACTGTATTGCAGGAGGAGATTCGAAAGAGAAGCGGAGCCTTACTTCCCGTAATTACAAAATTGACTGGCACACCACAAACAATCATTGCTGTCGGACAGGAAAGCGATTTGCCCAAATTACCTGAAAACTTTAGGTCGGCGATCTCTAAAATGGAACCCATTGGCAAAGATGGTTACCAGATCGCAGTTTTGGAAGATTCAAAAACAATTTTGGTGATCGGTCATGATCCCCGTGGTGTATTGTACGGCATTGGAAAATTGCTTCGGAATCTCGAAATCCATCCCGGTAGGATATTGATCGACAATAACTTCAAAGTTGCATCCGCACCAAAATACCCGATCCGTGGTCACCAGTTGGGTTATCGTCCCAAAACAAATGCCTATGATGCCTGGACTGTCGACCAATTTGACAGCTATATCCGCGACCTGGTCCTATTTGGTGCGAACAGCATCGAAATTATGCCCCCCCGCACCGATGACGATCCGACAAGTGTGAACATGAAATTACCATCTATTCAGATGATGACTGAGCAGTCGCGTATCTGTAAGGAATATGGCCTCGACGTCTGGATGTGGTATCCAAATATGGGAAGTGATTATACAACAGAAGATTCCATAAATGTAGAGTTGGCCGAGCGCGAAAAAGTGTTCAGTGTTCTTCCCAAACTGGATGCCCTTTTTGTTCCCGCAGGCGATCCCGGAGATCTCGAACCTGACGAACTTTTCAATTGGCTGGAGCGTGAGGCGGTTGTACTTCACAAATATCACCCAAACGCTAAAATCTGGGTCTCACCACAGGTATTTAAACCTTCTGCCGAATGGTACCGGAAATTTTATGCCCATGTGAACAAGGAATACAATTGGTTTGGCGGCATCGTTTATGGTCCGTGGATCAAAACGCCACTTCCCGAAGTAAAAAAACTGATCAAACCGTCAATTGCCATACGGCTTTATCCGGATATCACGCATAGCCTGAGTTGTCAGTATCCGATTCCCGACTGGGACATTGCCTATGCGATGACGTTGGGCCGCGAGTGCATCAATCCACGTCCTGAGGACGAAAAGTACATCCATAACTTTTATGCCAATTTGGCTCAAGGAAGCATCAGCTATTCGGAAGGGACCAATGACGATGTGAACAAATTTGTATGGAGCGGTCAGGATTGGGATCCCTCGACACCGGTTATTGAAACTTTGCGCGACTATGCCCGGTATTTTATCGGATCGGAATATACCGAAAATGTCGCTCAGGGGCTTATGTCATTGGAGCGTAACATTAAGGGAAGGCTTCTGACAAATGAACAGGTTCAGAGGACTTTGCAACAATGGCAGGATATGGAACAAAATGCGCCAGTAAATGTCTTGAGTAACCCTCGCTTTCAGAGTGGTTTGATCAGGGCCTATTTTGATGCCTATACCCAACGAAGATTGGTTTATGAAACCAACCTTGAATTTCAGGCAAGGGACATTTTGGAAAACGCAAAAACAAAAGGTTCTAATTCTGCTATTTCAGAGGCAAGAAATATTTTGTCACTTGCAATTGAGAAACCCGCATCGCCGGAATTGAAAGGCAGGTGTATTGCCCTGGCCGACTCCCTGTTCAGAAGTTTTGGGGCACAACTAACTGTCGCCAAACATCATGCAATGTCGGGGAGGGGAAATTTTATCGATAACATTGATGTTCCATTGAACGATGCCTTGTGGATTCTGGATCAGCTCAAGGAAGTTGAAAAGCTCAATTCAGAACCGGAGCGGCTTGCTGCCATTGAAAAAATGCTACACCGCACCGATCCTGGCCCTGGTGGTTTCTATGACAACTTTGGGAATCCCGCTGCATGGAAACGGATCAAAGCCAGAAAGAGCTGGGCACAGGATCCCGGAAGCCTCGAATCTCCAAGGGAGAGTTTTGGGGTCGGACTTACCGGAGTGGATTGGGTACACGAGGTGGTGGCAAAAGGATTTGAAGGTCAGACAACGCCGCTGGCCTGGATGAACCAGATCAACACATTGTACGACACCCCTTTGGAAATGGAGTACGATAACCTGGATCCCAATTCCGAATATATGCTGAAAATCGCCTACACCGGACGTTTCCGTTCAAGCATGAAACTGATGGCCGATGGTGTGATGATCCACAATTACATCAGGATGGGAACACGCCCCTTGTTTGAATTTCCAATCCCAAAAGAAGTCACGAAAGATGGGAAGGTTTCCTTTACATGGACTTGCGGTCAGGAAGACAAAGGCGAAGGTGAGCGCGGATCACAGGTCGCTGAGATTTGGATAATTAAAAAACAATAATTCATAACAATCAGATATACAATGATATGAGTTTAATTCAGAATAAACGTGAATCGGTTTCAAGAAGGTTATTTTTAAAATCTTCTGCCATTGGTGCGGCGGGTTTGGGGATTTCACAATTTGGTTGTTCCGATGGAAAGAATTCAAATAAGTCGGAAGCCCCTAAGATCCAGGGCTTTGAAGATACATCTAAAGCTCCCGATCCATACAAAGGTTGGGTCGCCGTTTCCGAAAGGAAGATCCGGGTGGGTCTGGTAGGTCATGGAGTTTGTAAGTTTGCTTCACAATTTGGTTTCCAGAACCACCCGAATGTAGAAGTTGTTGCAGTAAGTGATTTGATCCCTGAACGTTGTGCTGAAATGGCAAAAGTCTGCAACTGTTCAAAAACTTATCCTTCGTTGGAAGAGTTGGTAAAGGATAAAACGATAGAGGCCGTTTTTGTCGCCACCGATGCCCCAAGCCATGTCAAACATTGCATTGAAGTACTGAAAAGTGGTAAACATGTGGCATGTGCAGTACCTGCTGTTTACAATTCGTTGGAAGATGCAGACAGATTATTTGAAGCGGTAAAATCGAGCGGATTGAAATACATGATGTTTGAAACTTCTTCCTTCAGGGAAACCAACTATGCCATGCGACAGATTTACAACGCTGGCGGATTTGGTCAGATGATTTATGCTGAGGGCGAATATTACCATTATATGGAAAAACCAATTGATTCCTATCAAGGCTGGAGAATCGGATTACCACCCCAACTTTATCCCACCCATTCCAATGCTTTCCACATTTGTGTAACAGGTGGAAGTTTTACAGAAGTTTCGTGCATGGGAATGCCAAGCATTATCGAACATTTAAAGGCCGAAAACAATAAGTATAAAAATCCTTTCGGTACTGAGATTGCGCTGTTCAGGACAAGCGAAGGGGGAACGGCGCGAATGGCAGTCAGTTGGGATACACCTGGTGATGGTGGCGAGCGGGGGCGGGTTCGTGGCCAACGAGGGACTTACTACGATAAATATGAAGGGCTTGAAACCAAACTTCCAGAATTGAACCGACCACCTTTGCCACCCGGAATGCCTCTTGGAGGTCACGGTGGTTCGCATGGCTATTTGACGAACGAGTTTGTACATGCCATTCTTCAGGATCGTAAGCCTTTGGTTGATATCGCAATGGCACTTAATCTTACGGTTAGTGGGATTGTGGCACATCAGTCGGCACTTAAAAATGGGGAGTTATTGAAGATTCCCCAATACAGATTTTGGAAATGACCTTTCACTTTAAAATCTGATGTTTTATTGAAAAAGACCCCATGAAGAACATACTTCTTTTGATATTTGTATCTACTTTATTATTAAATGATTACCACGTTTGTGCCAGAGAACTCAAAGCGAATGTTGCTTCCATAAACATCACCCCACCACTCGAAATGAATTTTACTTTGGGTGGTTATGGCGATCGGATGAATAACCCGGCAGAAGGCATTCATGACCCGATTAAGGCCAAAGCCCTGGTAATCAAACAGGAAGATCGTAAATTTGCCATTATCACACTCGATATTCTGGGTCTCCCTACGAATGTTAAAAGTGATCTGATCAAACGTGTGGCCAACTATGGTTGGAACATGGAGAACATCATGCTTTTACCAAGCCATTCACATGGAAGCCTCGAAATGGCTGCCTTGAACAGCAAAAATGTGCTCAACATTCCCCAAATCGGGATCTTTCAACCTGAACTACTTTCCTTTTTACTCGAAAAGCTTGAGAACCTAATAATTGACGCAGACCGGAACTACCGGCCTGTTAAAATTGGAACCAAAAGCCAACTGGTCGAAGGACTGAACCGCAACAGAAGGAATGACCCTGAAGTCGATAGAGAGTTGACGGTTACCAGGATTGATCTTCTTGATGGTAATCCGCTTGCCGTACTGGTCAACTGGACTGCCCATCCAACTTTTCTGGGGGAGAAAGAGATGCTCGTTTCCGCCGAATGGCCTGGTTACCTTCAAAGCGGACTTGAAGAATTGATCGGGAAAGGAGCAACTGTGATGTATTACAATGGGGCTGAAGGGGATCAGTCGCCAATACTCAACGAGCCAATTCCACCCTATGAGAAAATCCGGATTTATGGCCGCAGGATTGCCCTTAACACCTTCGAATTATTTAAATCGATAAAACCTCAGAAAAAAGTCAGTTTTATTTCCAATTACCGAACTATCCCCTTACCTGGACATGAAGCTCATCCTGCCTTTATGAAAACCGGAGGAAAAGAATATGGGTTGACTGAAGAGACAGCAAAGTTTGTCATGAGCGCATTGTCTCCCTCCGAAGTTGGGATAGGTTGTGTAAAAGTCGGTGACCTGCTTCTTGTTGGTGTTCCGGGTGAAATGACAGCCAATCTTGGGTTGAATGTAAAGAATTCGCTTAAAAGCAAAAAAATGCATTATGTTACCATCGGGGGACTTGCCAACGAATGGATCAGTTACATTCTTACCCGCGAACAGTACATTAAAGGCGAAGGATATGAATCGAGCGTGAGTTTTTATGGTCCTGATCTGGGAAAAATCATGTCGGACGAAGTAATCAAAACGGCGATCCCCTTAACCAAATTAAAAAAATAATGATGAACAACCGACGTGACTTTCTTAAATTAGCGGCACTTGGAGGTGCAGCAGCTTTGACGGGATTCAGTTCTGCAAGTTTTGGACAAGGGGGGGATATTCGGCGTTTCGGCATATGTGCCAATACAGATTCATTGAAACGCTTTCCCGATTATTTTGACCTGATTGTCGGTAGCGGGATAACCGATGTCTGGATGCCAGTTTTCCTGAATGGTTACTGGCCTTATCAGATGGAGGAGATTGCGATTTGGAAAAGCAAGTTTGAGAAGAAAGGGATTGTGGTCCAATCCTTATCGGTTCCTTTGGGACATCCTGGCAGCTCTTTGGGAGGAGACCCATCATTGGACACGACTCCTGCAAACTGGCCGAAAGGTGTTGATATCGATGGCAAGAGCTATTCCGGAACATCCGTTCACAAACTGATTACAAAAGAGAATCAATCTGTAATACAGAAGGTTAGCAAAGCAGGATTTCAAAAGTTGTTTCTGGATGACGATTTCAGGCTGGCGCGTTCACCGGGTCAGATCGGCGGATGTTTTTGTGAAGAGCATCAAACCGAATTTCTGAACAAGTACGGATATGGAAATACTGATTGGTTACAGTTGAAGCAGAAAATCAAAGACCGCGAATTATCTAAGATTCTGAGGAGTTGGATCGAATTTATCTGTGATGATCTCACCCAATCTTTCAGGGCTCAGCAGGCGGCCGCACATGAAGTCCAACTTGGGATCATGGTGATGTACCTCGGATCCGAAAAAGCGGGAATCCGTTTAAGCGATTATAGTAATACGCTTTTCAGGGTTGGGGAACTGATGTTTGAGGATAAATCATTCAATCCGTTAAAAGGAAAAACCAACGAATTGTTCAGTGCCCTATTCCACAGGCGGTTTGTTAAGCCGGAGATGGCTTACAGCGAAACAACAGCTTACCCTGCCGATAAGCTTTCAGCTACAAATATGGCGGCCAAACTTCACATCACTACAATTGCCGATATCCGCAATACAATGATGATGAGTGGTTTGGAACCCTTTCCATTGACCCATTTCAGTACACTTGCCCCGGTGATGAAAAAAACTGCGGCAATCCACAAAAAAGTTGCTGGACAGGTTCCCCAGGGACCCTTTAAACATTTTTGGGGCGCAAGCAGCCGGATGGTGGGTAAGAACCAACCGAATAGCCTTTTCCTGGCTTCCGGAATTCCTTTTGAAGTGACTAATACTCCGGCCTCGGATGGGTGGACTTTCCTCTCAGAATTTGACATTAACGATTTCGTGACCGGAAAACTAAAATCCAATGGAACTACACTTATCCACGGTTCCGTCAAACACAATCCAGATGGGATAAGATATGTTGGGGAAAGTATTGAAGATGTGTTTGCTTTTAAACGGGAGATTATTTCCCAATTCAAGGATGTGCCTTATGTTGAGGAGGATAAACCTGTTGTTTGCACATGGTATCCAAAAATCAAATCTGTTTTGCTATGGAACTTGTTGGAAACCAAGGAAACATTTACATTGAAATATATGGAAAAAAGATATACGGTTGAAATAGGGGCACTGGATGTTGAATTGATTAGAATTTGAAAATGAAACAATTTGAAAATAAGAAAATTTGAAAAAGGAATCCCCCTCGTTTGTAACGAGGGGTTAATGGTTTATCGTTTGTAACGACCTGATTAATAGGTAAATTAGATGCGGTCCATAACTCCAATGTTTGTAATAGTTTATTCCGCGTTCAGGAAGATGTTAATGGTCTAGGTTTGTAACAATTTGATTATAAATTAATTGCGTATAAGATACAAAATGCAAATAAATAAAATCAATAGAATATTGGCTAAAACGTTCCAACTATTTCGGTGCGCTGCACCTTTATCTTTTGTTCGTTGTTGAATGGCTACAAATATTCCGGTGCTCTGCACCATCTGAAAACCACAGAGTGGTGAAATATTTGTAGAAAACGATCATCCCCAACTCCTGCGGCGCAATCAGAAGGTTGAAAAAAGAACAAATGTCATCTGCGCCGCAATGAAGAAAAGAAAAAAATGAACATGTTGAATTACAATAAAATAGATAAAAAATCAAATAACAACAAAACTCAATCAATATAACATGAAGATCCTCAACACATTAAATTTGCTTCTCATTTTCATCCTTATCCTCTCAGGATATACAAAACTTTCTGCACAGACAACCGACCTGAGCAAAGCTGTTATCATCGTTTCGGATAAAATCAAATCTCCTTTAAAGGAAACCGCTATACGGGTTTTACAGGAGGAAGTGGCGCAAAGGACCGGTATCAAACTTGCAGTCACCTCAAAAGCTGAAAGTCAGGTACTGATTGTTCTGGCAAAAACCTCTGATAAGGAAGTAAATGGAATCCCGTATCCGATCATGATTGGGGGAAACCATCCGGAAGTCAAACCGGAAGGGTTCAGGGTCAATCTTGACAATTCGACCGGAAAGCAAATCCTTTGGCTGATCGGTGGGGATGAACGTGGGATCATTTTTGCAATTGGTGAATTTTTGAGGACCGCCAATTTATCAAAAGGCAAAATACTGATGAACAGTTCGTATTACAAAGCTTCTTCCCCGGCCTATCCGATTCGTGGCCACCAACTCGGATACCGCAATACCGCCAATTCATGGGATGCCTGGAGTCCTGTGCAGTACGAAAAGTATATCAGGGAACTAGCGCTTTTTGGAACCAACTGCATCGAAAACATCCCTTTCCAGGATGGACCGTTGGGACCCAATATGAAATTTCCGCGCGAAATGATGAATACCAAAATGTCGGAGATCTGTAACAATTACGGATTGGATTATTGGGTCTGGACACCTGCAGATATTGACCTTTCGGATGAAGCCAAGTTTAAGGCTGAGGTTCAAAGCCACTCTGAATTTTACAAAAACTGTCCCCGTTTGGATGGTGTTTTCTTTCCCGGAGGTGATCCCGGAAGCAACCATCCTAAATATGTGATGCCATTCCTAAAGGCCGTTGCTGCTGAATTGAAGAAATACCACCCGAATGCCGGAGTTTGGATTTCGTTGCAAGGATTTAACGAAGAGCAGGTTGACTATTTTTACGAATATCTTAATCAGAACAATCCTGATTGGCTGGCAGGCGTGGTTACTGGTCCGAGCAGTCCAGATCTGGCTGCAACCCGTTTCCGTTTGCCTGCGAAATACAAACACCGTCATTACCCCGACCTGACCCATACGGTGCGATGCCAATATCCGACCGAAAACTGGGATCAGGCTTTCGCGCTGACCGAAGGACGCGAGGTTTGCAATCCTCAACCTTTCTATTATGCAAAAGTTCACAATCGTTATGCTCCATTCACAGATGGATTCCTCTCTTATTCGGATGGTGTTCATGACGATGTGAACAAAGTAGTCTGGAGCCAGATGGGCTGGGATCCCGAAAAAGATGTCCGTCAGGTGATGGTAGAATATTCACGTTTCTTTTTTGGATCGGATGTGGCTGAGGCTGGTGCTGACGGAATCCTGGCATTGGAACGGAATTGGGTGGGTCCGGTTAAAGAGAATGGAGGGATTGAGACCACTTTTGCTTTCTGGCAGAACCTTGAGTCGAAGCATCCTGAACTAAAAAACAACTGGCGGTGGCAACAACTTGTAATGCGTTCTTATTATGATACTTATGTAAAGAGGCGCAAAAACTACGAGCAACAGCTTGAAAAGGATGCGAATCAGGTACTTGCAAAATCTGAAACTTTGGGTGCTGCAACTGCCATGAAATGGGCTTTGGAGATTGTCAATAAAGCCGATAAAGAACCAGTTTCCCCTGAACTGAGGGAAAGGATTGTCTATTATTGTGAAGCCCTTTTCCAATCCATTGGAATGCAAACGAGCGTAAAAAAATACAACGCAAGCGGCTCCGAGCGTGGCGCGATTCTCGACTTTCTCGATTATCCACTCAATAACCGTTGGTGGCTGGCTGACGAGTTTGAAAAGATCGGCAAAATGACTTCAGAAAAGGAGAAACTGGCTAGGCTGGATGTGATTTGCAAATGGGAAAATCCCGGACACGGTAGTTATTACGACAATGTTTCAGACCTTTCAAAGGGGCCACGTGTAAAAACCCGCACCGATGATGCAACAGATGTTGCATGGTGGGACAATGGAATGAGCCGTAAACGGTTGTCAACCCAGTTGTTCCAGAATTTCCCCAAACTGGATTACTACGACCTTGACCCAAATGGCAGATATACGATCCGCATTGCCGGATATGGCGATGCTTTGTTACGTGTTGATGGGGAACGCATTGAACCAACCATTTATAACAAGGGGCTTGAGGAGTTCAAAGAGTTCAAAATCTCACCCAGATTTGTAAGCGACGGGAAGCTTTCGGTCACTTTTGACCAACCAGAGGAGTCACACCTCAATTGGCGGCAACAGTCGAAGGTTTGCGATATTTGGTTGATCAAGAAGTAGAGAGCATGGGGCGGGGAGCATGGGGCCTGGAGCGAGGAAAATCGAGGCCGCAGAAGGGAGACCGAAAAACGGAAATTTGATGATCGTGTAATCGGAAGACTAATTTTCTTATTCAACGTTTTAATTTTAAACAAAAATGAAGGTATATTCATTGAATCAAAAAATTTCAGAATTCAATCACATTATTATTAATGTATTGACATTCAATATATTAATAATATTTGGTTTGTTTGCTGACAATGGCTATGCGATGGTTCCATTAAAGGGATTAGAAAATAAGGTAGATGACGTTTTTTTACAGTCATTCGAACCATGGAATGCATTTTCTCCTGCTTCAGCGAAGTTCATTAACGAAAAGAATCCTGTTGCCATCCATCTGGAGACTAAAGTAATCTGCAAGGAACCAGGAAGGTACATAGGATGGCCAACAGTTGCGAGAACCAGATCGAATGAATTGCTGGCTGTATTTTCAGGAAACCGCGATGCGCATGTTTGTCCTTATGGTGTTACCCAATTGGTCCGAAGTAAAGATAACGGGAAGACATGGAGCGCCCCGGAAACCATCAACAACACTCCGCTTGACGACCGCGACCCTGGAATTCTCGAAACCTTTAAAGGAACGTTATTGGTCAGTTGGTTTACCTCGTTGGCTTTTGATATACCCAATCAATACAAAGCCCATCCCGAATGGGTGCGACATGCCGAGAAACTAAGTGCAGAAACGAAACAACTATGGCTGGGAAACTGGACACGCAGATCCACCGATGGCGGCAAAACGTGGGAAAAGCCAGTTAATCAGTTGGTTTCTGCGCCTCATGGTCCTATTGAATTGTCCAACAAGCGATTGCTTTATGTTGGTACCGGAACAATTGATGGGAAATACAAAATTGGTGTCGAAGAATCGCGTAATGACGGAAAATCATGGAAATTGATTTCAACGATCGCTATCCTGGACGAGATGTCATATGACGATTTACATGAGCCACATGCCGTTGAGGTCTCGCCTGGAAAATTAGTAATGATGATCAGGTACAATCCCAAAGATTTCTCCCAAAATTTCATGCAACAGTCCGAAAGTTCGGATGGAGGAAAGACATGGACAACTTTGCACGCCACACCCATTTGGGGATTTCCACCCCACCTGATCAGGTTAACGAATGGATGGCTACTTGCTGTTTATGGAGTAAGGCGGCCGGTTTATAGCGAAAGGGCTTGCCTGAGTAAAGATGGAGGCAAAACATGGGACATTGATAATGAGGTCATTCTATGTCAGAATATCAATAGTGATTTGGGTTATCCTGCATCTGTTCAATTGGAGGGTGGATCTATTTTAACCGTTTATTATCAGATTGATCAGAAAGGGGAGAAGACTTGTTTGATGGGGACACTTTGGAAATTGAAATAGATAGAAATAGGTTGAAATATTTGAAATATGTTAGAGTGTTTTATGGCAATTGAGCAATTGATCAGTTACATAGCTTTGGGGGCTCCGGCGACAAGAAGGCCGGCGAGAGGAAAACTTCCCTATTTACGTCCCGAGATTGGATTTACTCCTAATTGGTATCATCAAGCATTGGGCATCGATTTTGGAAAGGATTATCATACCAATCCTGCCTACAGAAGGGAAGCGATCCTGAGAATGAGGGAAGAGGTTGACCGGCGGTTTCCGGGAAACAAAATTGGTAAAATGGACGATCAGGAAGGAACATTGGATCTTCTGACCGGGTTACATGGAGCATGTTCCATTGCCTCCATGTTTGGTGCGTCAATCCGTTATGCTAACGATAACTGGCCTGTAAATGAACATTTCCACCTTACGGATGAAGAAATGATGAAACTTCAACCGGTTGATCCATCCAACAATCCATTCTTTCAATCGATAATGGATCAGGTGGATTGGATTGCTGCCCATGAAAGGAAGGTCGTAGGCTTTATTAATTGGCAGGGTGTACTGAACAATGCCCAACGTTTGCGTGGCCCGCAACTCTTTATGGATATGCTTATTGATCCCGAAATGACAAGAAATCTATTGGAATGTGTTGGCGCCACAATGATCGAAGCTGCTAAATCATTACAATATAAGCAGTTGCAAAGTGGGGTGGACTACACCTTCTTTACCGTAAGCAATTGTCTTGTCAATATGTTGTCGTCCGATTTGTATGAAGAGTTTATTCTTCCGTTTGACAAGCGAATAGCTAGTGCTTTTGAATCGATCGGGATCCACAATTGTGCATGGAATGCCAATCCTTATCTGGATAATTATGCCACAATACCCAAAGTGGGTTACATCGACATGGGAATGGATTCGGACCTGAACAAAGCACGCGAGCTTTTTCCTGAAACCCGCAGAGCCATCATGTACACACCTATGGATGTTACAAACAAAACGATTGCAGGAATTCAGAAAGATCTGGAATACATCGCGTTACATTATGGTCCATGCGATATAGTTGCTGCGGATATTGAACATGGGACTCCTGATGGAAAGGTTCTGGATATGATTCGGTTGTGTGAGGATATTTCGGGGGAAAAGAAATGCAATTGAAATAATATTGAAATGGGTTGAAATAATTGGTTGATTTACAGGAAATAATTTCTCACAATTACGATCAATAAACATATTTTATTCAAGGATTAAGAGACATGAAGGTTTTTTGATTTAAATTGCTATTTTTGAAATCAAAATTGACCAAATGACAGAACAAGAGCTTACCCAACAAATTGTTGATTATTTTGAAAAGAATATTTTTCAGCAACACATTAATTCCTCTTTAAATATCCATTCAAAGTTAAAATCATACAAAATTAACCCTATAGTTGTCAAATATTTATCTAAAGTTTTAGATGATAAATATAGTGCGGAAGGAATAGCAAAAGCTCTTTATTATCCGCGAGTCTTAGGAACCTCAATAAATACATCCTTTGGAACAAGAATTCAAACGATGTTTGTCGATCTGGAGCTTGGTAATGGCTAGATGATAAAAGGAATGGATATTGAATTTATTGACAAAATTGATAATCGTAAAAAATAGTGCCAATTGAAAGCTGGTCCAAATACAATTAATTATGAAGATGTTAACCCTTTAATCAAAAAGTTTACTGAAACTATAAATTTAGCCAGAACCAATCGAGCCTTGGTTGGAATCAACAATACCGATTTTATTGTTGGTGTTCTTTATGGGGAACACTCGGAATTAAGCATGCATTATAAAAAGATTGATAAAACCCATCCAGTTATCATAGGTCGGGATTTCTGGCATCGGATTACTGGATTTCCCGGTTTTTATGATCAATTGGTTACGGCCCTTCATGAATGTATCTCTAATTTGGACACAAAGGACTGTTTTCAAAAAGGTTGCGAAGAATTAACAAATGAAATCAGGACTTCTTCATTATTTCATTTTTAGATTTTCATAGTATGAATTCAAAAACTTTACAATTGAGTAGCCAACTTCTTTCCCCAAATTCACGGGTACAGCATTTCCTATTTGCTTGTATTGTTGAGCAATTGAGCCTGTAAATTCCCAATCATCCGGAAAGGTTTGAATTCGGGCATATTCCCTTACCGTAAAAGGGCGTGTTTCATCGGGATGACATCTTTCTGTTTGCTTTTGAGCCGGACTACAAGTTAATGTTAAGCAAGGTTCGTCCCAACCAATTCTACGGGCCATACCTGTTTTACCACCACCTAAATAGAAACTTTGTCCCATAAACTCCTTCTGAACTTCTATTGGTAAATCACGCCAATACCCCTTTTGTGGTACTAATTCCAATACTTCTTTTTTTCTTTTTGGGTAGTTTACACCCTCTGAATGAGGTACATCGCAATTGAATAACTCACCCTTTTTTAACGCATCCGAAAGGGTAAAGATTTTTTTATAAGGTTTCGGATAATCAAAACCCAAATGAATATCCTTTCGGATTCCTACAAGGATCAAACGTTCCCTTTTTTGTGGTACTTTAAAATTTATAGCTCTAAGTATCTGATATGGAACAACATTATATCCAATTTCATCCAAAATAGATATCATTCCCTGTAAGGTTTTACCATTTTCGTGACTTAATAAACCTCTAACATTTTCGCCAATACAGATCGGAGGGTTTACTTCTTTTACAACCCTTGCAAATTCATAGAACAAAGTACCCCTTGCGTCATTTAGACCTAATTTTTTGCCGGCATAACTAAAAGCCTGGCAAGGAAAACCGCCAGTTACAACATCAATTTGATTGTGGTATTCAGAAAAATCAAACGATTTTATATCCCCTTCCAGTACTTTCCAATTTGGGCGGTTTTTTCGAAGGGTATTACAAGCCCATTTGTCAATTTCATTTAAGGCTACACATTTTAAACCCGATTTTTCAAGACCAACAGCTAAACCACCTGCACCCGCAAATAGCTCTAATACTGAAAATTCACCATTAGGTTCGACCCTATTAGGTTCAGCTTCTAAAATATCGAAATCAACAAATCCGCTGAAAAGAGATTCAACCTGGTCTTTGTGATAAACTCTATAATTGCTCAATGGCTCACGGACTGCAGAAAGTTTTCCTTCCCTATCCCATCTTCTTAAAGTTTCTTTACTTTTACCAATAAGTTCGGATGCTTCCGCTAGAGTTAAATATTTATTCATAACCAAATATATCAACATTATACAATGGTTACAAATATATTAATAATTTTAAGACGAAGATGAAAATAATCAAAAACAATCAACTAAAGTTATTAACAATTTTAAATGTCACAATATATTAAAAAAGTAATGTAAATACCAATATGTCAGATCATTCAATTATGAAAACAAAACATCTGTTACTTTTTTTCGTCCTTCTTATGTTCACCAGTTTGGCAATGGGTGCTGCCAAAGAACGAGTATCGAATTCCAATTCAAAAGATTCCTTAATCCTTGAATCGGTCTTCCCCTTTCAGGAACAGCATTGTCATGGATCTACAATTGTAGAATTGCCGAACAAAGATCTTTTGGTTGCCTGGTTCCAGGGGAGCGGCGAACGAACTTCTGACGATGTGTCGATCAAGGGGGCGCGGTACAACCACAAAACACATCAGTGGGGAAAACCCTTCGTTATGGCAGATACCCCTGATTTCCCTGATATTAACCCAGTTTTGTTCGTTGACAATAAGTCGCAGCTCTGGCTGGTTTGGTACACTGTAATGGCCTATCAATGGAGCAGTTCCCTTCTGAAATTCAGGATCAGTGATAACTTTATGCAAAAGGAAGGGGCACCTTTCTGGAAATGGCAGGACGTGCTACATGTGAAAGCCGACGGTCAGCCAACCGAAGGGATTGGTGAAAACGATCAGTTTGTAAAAACACTTTCCCGCAAATTTGATGAGTATTATAAATACCTGAGCGAAAGCGGCCAGATGAAAACAATAGGTGCACGTGCCATGACTCAGGAACGAATGGACAGGGTTCGAAACCTTTATTTGGGAATTGCCAAAGGGAACAACCTGATTGCCGATGGGAATGAAGTGAATGCAGCTGGCGAAAAAGTAAAGAAACAACTCGGCTATCCATTGATGCGTCGCATTGGCTGGCAGACCCGTAACAAACCTTTGTTTATTGGAAACCGTATGATTCTTCCGCTTTACTCCGATGGACTAAATCTATCTTTGATGGCAATCACCGAAAATGGCGGACAAACCTGGAAATTCAGCGAACCTATTTTAGGTGGCGGAGCAATACAGGCTACGTTAGCTCTGAACCAGGATGGTTCAGCTACTATTTTGATGCGCGACAATGGTCCGGCACCCAAGCGATTGATGACAAGTACCTCTAAAGATGGTGGTTTTACCTGGAGTTCGGTTGTGGATACTGAGGTTCCCAATCCGGGCACTGCTGCCGATGTTGTCGTTTTGAAAAGCGGTAACTGGGCATTGGTTTGCAACGATATCGAAGATGGCAGACACAGGCTTTCTGTTCTGCTCTCAAAAGATGAGGGGAAAACATGGCCATACCGGAAAATCATTGTCAACGGTTTGCCAAACAGTTCAGTTCGCGGTCATTATCCGGCCATCATTCAGGGACAGGATGGGAAAATCCACCTTTCTTATACCAATCAGATTGCAGGAGTTGCGGGTGCTGATGTAAAAAACATCGTTCACGCTGTTCTTTCGGAAGATTGGCTGATGCGTTAACGGGCAGCTGGCTTCTGGCAACTAGCTTCTGGCAAGCCGATAGCCGCTAGTTGCCAGCCGCGAGCCGCATATAATCTCTTTGATTCTGTTCTTTTTCGTGTAATCAATTCCAAATATTATATCTATTTTTATACCAATTAACAAATAACATTCTATCACATGAAAATGAAATTTTTTATTGTTGCAGCACTTGTAATTTCGGTTGCCGTTATCTCTTGTCAGCAAAAACCGGTTAGCGCACCTGTGAAAAAAACAGATGTCAGTGAATTCTTAGGACAATGGACAATTGATATCCAGGGTGGTGGTGTTGGCTGGCTGGAAGTACGCCAGGAGACCGATTATTTGGATGCCGACTTGCTTTGGGGTGGAGGAAGCGTAGTTCCTGTTGCCAATGTCTATCTTGACCAGGACAAATACCTGATTGTTACCCGTGTTGACAATGCCGTAAAGAAAAGGGACGAAAACAAAGTCGCCCTTCGTACCCAGCAGATTACCAATTGGCTCCAGATTTCGAAAGATGGGGCTGATAAGATTACCGGTATCGTGTTAAGGCCAAAAAGAAATGGCATCGGTTTGGATACGACCACATTTTCTGGAACCAAGCTGGCACCTCCACCAGCAGCACCCAACCTCGCTGCTTTGAAATTTGGGACTCCAATTACCTTGTTTAACGGTAAAGACCTTACCGGTTGGAAGTTGATCAATGACAAACAGAAAAATGGTTTTTATGCAAAGGATGGCGTTCTTGGAACCGATCCGGTACAAGTTGAAGGACAGGAACATGTCAGTTATGGCAACCTCCGTACGGAACAGGAGTTTGAAGATTTCAATCTGAAACTGGAAGTCAATATACCTGAAGGAAGCAACAGTGGTGTCTATTTAAGGGGAATGTATGAGATTCAGGTTTTTGATTCCTACAAGAAGGAACTCGACCCTCACAATATGGGTGCCCTTTACAGCAGGATCAAACCATCTGTAGCTGCTGAAAAACCTGCCGGAACATGGCAAACGTTGGAAATGACCTTGTGCGACCGTCACCTGACCGTTTTATTAAATGGTGTAAATATCATTGATAACAAACCTATTTTCGGGCCAACAGGTGGTGCGATGAAATCAGACGTGAACACTCCGGGGCCAATTTATCTTCAGGGAGACCATGGAAAAGTTTTCTATAGGAATTTAGTTCTGACCCCGATTGTTAAATAAAAATCAAACAAATTACCTTGGTAATCAGGGAAAATGATAAACCTTCGGTGCGAACCGGAGGTTTTTTTTCACTGTGATAGTACATCAATCACTGAATAAGGCTTATCCTGCATTTTACTTTGCACTTAAATATTATTGTTGTAATAACCATTAAAAACCAATGATTTACAGATGAAAAATCAATGCCATAGTGTGATATGCTACTTAACATTTATTTTGCTGATCCATCTTTTCATTCCTGAATTGTCGTCAGGGCAGACCAACCTTCCAACCAATTTGCCCGACAGGATCATCCTGAACCCAACTGCACAACCGTTGAATTCTGTGGCGGTAACCTGGCGCACAGATACTACCATTTTTAAAGGGTTTTGTGAATTGCAACCTGCTACTGCAAACCGCATCAAGCCAGAGGACAGCAGAATTATTAAGGCAAAAACCACCCATGTTCGTTATGTGTATGATAATGAACCTACTATATATGTTCTCCAAAATTCGGCTGTTCTTGATAGCCTCAAACCCGGGATGAAATACATTTATCGGGTAGGTAGTGGCAAGTCGTGGAGTGAATGGTTTACTTTTAAGGTTCCCGGAGGTGTTAGTGAGAAGTTCTCCTTTCTTTACTTTGGTGATCCGCAGGTGAGCCTTAGTTCAGATTGGCCACGGGTTGTCAGGCAAGCCTATCGGCAAAACCCTGATTGCCAGTTTATGCTTTATGCCGGGGATATTATCAATAAGGCGGGTCACGATACTGAATGGGATGACTGGTTTAAAGCTGGCTCCTACCTTTTTGCTACTGTTCCTCAGGTTTTGACTCCTGGTAATCATGATTACAACAAGCTGGAAATCGACCCACATTGGAAAGCCCAGTTTTCTCAACCAACAAATGGACCTGATGGTCTTAAAGGAACTTGCTTCTTTATCGATTATCCAAATCTTCGTTTGATCTCCATTGATTCTGCGGCGGATTCAGAATTGGAACACGAAGATGGAAATGCAATGAACTCACAGAAGGCCTGGCTTGATTCTGTTTTGCGAATCAATACCAAAAACTGGGTGATCGTTACTACCCATCTCCCGTTTTATTCAACAAAAGCCTCCCGTGACAATGATTTATTGCGCAAGCATTTTCAGCCAATTCTTGAAAAGTACAAAATTGACCTTGTTCTGACAGGTCATGATCATTCATATGGTAGGGGGAGGGCTTCTGATAATCCTCAAATTGTTCCATCGGTCGTATATGTCGTTTCTGTAAGCGGTTCCAAGCTTTATCCGGTTGAAAACAAACCATGGATGGAGTTCAAAGGAGAAAATATCCAGCTTTTTCAGCAGATCACAGTCGGGCAGAATACCCTGGATTATAAATCATTTGCTGCTGATGGTTCACTTTATGATGATTTCAGGCTAGTGCGAATGAAAGATGGTAGGAAGAAATTCTATGAATGACACGCATAGTTCTTGACATATATTTGTATGTCAAGGAATTAGGATGTGTAATAATTTTTGTCTCCGATTTTGACTTTAGTTAATTCTTACCATTCTGATAACTTAAAATCAGACATTATGGATTTCTTGGATTCATGTTATGGAATTTTAACAATTTAAACATTGAATTTATACTAAACTGATATCCTAAATCGGTTTAGCAAGTGAATTAATGTTAATATTTGATGCAATATGAATAAAATTCTATAAACCTTCGCAATTTTTAAATATAATCTTTGTTGTGGATAGTCTTCGAAAAATAAGACCTCTGTTATAAAACGGAAATAATTTGATTTTTTACGAATAACAAAAATTAATTATCTATGAAAAGAAAAATTTATCTGATTATGAAAAGAAAGATTCTGCAAATGTTCTTGTTGAGCATGTTTGCACTTCTTGGAAGTGCGGCATTTGCACAAACCAAGGTGAGTGGGGTTGTGAAGAGTGCTTCGGGAGAATTGCTTCCAGGTGCCACAATTGTAATTAAGGGAACCACAAAAGGTGTGATTACTGATTTGGACGGAAAGTATAATATTTCAGTCCCCACCTCAGACGCTGTTCTTGTTTTTTCCTTCGTTGGAATGCAAAACAAGGAAGTTAATGTCAATGGTAAGCAGACAGTCGATGTCACATTGGAGTTGTCAAGTATTGGTGTTGAGGAGGTTGTTGTTACTGCTTTAGGTGTTTCGAGAGAGAAGAAATCCCTTGGATATTCGGTAGCAGAAGTGAAGGGTGAGGCATTGCAGAAAGTGGCACAGGAAAACGTGTTAAATTCACTTGCTGGAAAAGTTGCCGGTGTACAAATCAGTTCTACAGGAACAGCAGGTTCTTCGGTTAGTATGGTTATTCGTGGAGCATCTTCATTAACAAGTGACAATCAACCACTGTTTGTTATTGATGGTATTCCGATGAACAACACCCTGAACAATATTTCTCAGATGGGTAGTGATAATAAAGCTGACTTCGGAAATGCGATTTCTGACTTAAATGCTGAAGATATTGCAAGTGTTTCGGTTCTTAAAGGGCCAAGTGCAGCTGCACTTTATGGATCACGTGCTGGTAACGGAGTTGTATTGATCACAACCAAAACAGGTAAGAAAAAGAAAGGTCTGGGAATCTCAATATCCTCGAATACTGTGATTGAAAATCCTTACAAATACCTTCCTATGCATAACTTAATGGCTTATGGTACTCGTCCTTACACCCAGAATAATAGGCCAAATAATGATATGGATTATTTCGTGACCGATCCAACGGAATCTGCATGGGTTGGCCCGGAACTGGACAAAGGGATGCTGGCTTACCAGTGGCCTTATTTTAACAAAGACGGTGTTCTTACTGCTACTCCGTTGGTCTCACATCCTAACAATCCTGCGAATTTCTTCCAGGCAGGATATACGACAGATAATACAATCTCGGTGGCAGATGCTACTGATAAGGTTGATTACAGGTTGTCATATAGCGACATGCAAAATAAAGGTGTAATTCCAAACAGTGATTTGCACAAAAATTCGATCAGTTTGAATTCAACAATAAAGCTGAACGAAAAGGTCAAACTAAGTTCAAGTCTGAATTTTACAACTTCAGGAGCTGACAACCGTCCGGCCGGTAACCGCGGTGCTAATCCAATGCAGGCACTCTACGAAACCAATTCTTCTCTGGATATTCTTACGATGAAAGAATATTGGGAGCCAGGTAAAGTTGGGCTTCAACAAAATGGCCCTTATACTTTAGGTATTAATGATGATGGCACCTATTTCAATGACGGATATGCCAACAACCCTTACTTCCTTGCTTATGAAGTTAACAATAGTTTTAGAAGGGACAGGGTTTATGGTAATCTAAAGCTTGATTATCAGATTACTCCAGATCTGGCTTTGATGGTTCGCTATGCCCATGACCAGTTCCATGAATTCAGGGACACGAAAATTTCTCCAAGTTATACCAACGAAAAGAAGGGTTATTATGGTTTGGCCAATCTTTACAGGAGAGAACAAAATGCAGACTTCCTACTTTCCTATAAAAAGACGATAAAGGATTTTAACATCTCCGGTTCAGTCGGTGGCAACTACATGTATCAGTATGCTTCAAATAATTCAACAAGGGCGAAGGATGGCGGAACAGGCTTGATTATTCCTAACTTGTTTTCGATTAGCAATATTGCACCAACGAATCTTTTATATAGTTCAGGTTGGAGTCAAAAGGCAATCTATAGCCTGTATGCATTGGCATCGGTTGGGTATAAAGATGCAGCGTATATTGACTTGACCGCGAGAAATGACTGGTCAAGTACCCTACCTAAAGAGAACCGTTCCTATTTTTACCCTTCTGCATCTTTAAGTTTATTGCTTAATAAGATGGTTGACATGGGTGAGAACGTTTCCCTGGCAAAATTAAGGGGTGGTATGGCTATGGTTGGAAACGACACCGATCCTTATAAGCTAATGGCAGTTATGGGAAATGCAGGTTCATGGGGTAACGAAACCCGTCTGACCACTTCCGGTACATTATTGCTTCCAGATTTGAAGCCAGAGATCCAGACTTCATGGGAGATCGGCGCAGACCTGGCTCTTTTTGACAGCCGTATTAAATTTGAAGGAACTTATTATGCTGCGGAAAATAAAAACCAGGTTTTGGGTATCGGTCTACCCCCATCATCTGGTTATGGATCCAAACAGATCAATGCTGGTTTGATTTCAAGTAAAGGTATCGAACTTTCAGTTGGCGGTACTCCTGTCAGGACCAAAGACCTAAACTGGGACATTAATTTTGTCTATTCAAAAAACAGAACCAGGGTAGAAGAACTATCCAATGGATTCAATTACATAACCCTTTGGACAGATGCAAAAGGTGGAGCAGTAACCTGGGTTGGCGAAGAAATCGGACAGATTATTGATAAAAAGATGTTGCGTGTTGAAGATAAAACTTCTCCCTATTATGGTTGGCCTATCGTTGATTCAGAAGGATGGGACAATTCTGATGGCACATGGCAGGATGCAAGCGGAAAAAGAGTTGCTCCTGTAATTGGCAATTTTAATCCAGACTTTACAATCGGCATGCAGACCTCTGTTAGCTATAAAAAATGGACTTTTAGTGCCGCACTGGATTGGAGAAAAGGTGGACAATTTGTTTCTCAAACCTTGCGTTACGGGGAGTCTGACCTCCATTCACAAAGATGGATTGACAGGACTGTTAAGGTCAATAACATCGCTGATGTCCCGGCTTTCCTTAAAGCCAATGCCAGTAAATATTTGTCTGCTGGTGGTGACTTCTTCGTTGTTGTGGGTGGACCTACAAAAGAAACCGGTGGTTTTCCTCATACAGAAGGTGGTATTACATTAAATGATGGTGTGTTCATGCCTGGTGTTGAAGGTGATTATGATGCCAACGGAAAATTCATTGCAGTACGCGAAAACTTAGGTGGAGCCGATCAGCCTTGGATCAGGTATCAGGATTTCTACGGTTGGGATTATACGAGAAATGCGACTTTCGATGCAGATTTTATCAAACTACGTGAAATATCTGTTTCTTATCAGCTTCCTTCCTTAAAATCATTGGGAATTCAAAATGCTTCTGTTTCACTTTATAGCCGTAACATTATTTTATGGACTAAAGCGAAAGTCGGTATTGATCCGGAAATGGCATTCCAGCCAGAGAGTGGTAATCAAGGAAATACCAGTACCATGTTCAAACAAGGTATTGAACGTTTTAATGTAGCTCCATGGACTATTCCGGTGGGTATTAAGCTAAATTTAAGTTTCTAATATTATTAACAAGAAAATATGAGATTTATGAAATCACAATTTCAATTATTTCTGGTTCTAATAATGGTAGTTTTTGCCTCGTGCAAGGATCTTACCGAATTAAATGTGAACCCGAACGGTGCGGATCCACAATCAGTTAATCCAAACCTTATGGTCCCCACCGTCATAGCTGCTACCGCAGTTCCTTATCTCGATATGGGTTATCAGGGAGATGTTGCTGGAGTCATGCAATACGTTCAGAAAAGTGGCTGGGGCGGAGGTTTGAACAACTTCGACTGGATCAGCGAACGTTCATGGGGCGGTTCTTATAATACGCTAAGGGATTTAAAACAGCTTTATGCAAGATCAGACGCTGAAGGAATGGAATTCCACAAAGGGATGGCATTAGTACTAAGAGCTTTTAATTTTGCTTATATTACTGATGGTTGGGGAGATGCTCCTTACACCGCTGCTTTAAATGCTCCGGCTGGTAGTCAGGCAGACTTATTCCCAGTCTTTGATTCACAGGAAGTTATATACAAGGGGATTATTGATGACCTGAAAAAGGCAAATACTTTATTGTCAAAATCAGCTGAAGCTTATGCTGGTATCCAGACAAGTGCAGATATTCTTTATGCCGGAGCTCCTTCAAAATGGAGAAAAATGGCGAATTCTTTGATGCTGCGTTATTATATGCGTGTTTCTACCAAACTTCCTGCATATGCAAAAGCGGGTATTGAGGAAATTTTGGCAGCACCAAATACTTTTCCGATCTTTACTTCCAACGATGATGATGCAATGATGAGTTATGTTGGTTCGTCAGCCGGCGACTCCTGGCCTGCCACCGTTTCATTCGACACCCCAAAGCAGAGTAATTTCAGCCGTATTCAAATGGGTGCAGGTTTACGTGATGCCCTTCTGGACCTAAAAGACCCGCGCATTTCTGTTTGGTTTAATAAAGTAAAAGTTCCGATCAAGATTTCTACAAAATATGCTCCGGCAAATGATACCAAAGTGGATGGAATCAGGTATCTACTACCAAGTTATGTAGCATCTCAGGGATATGTTATATATAATAAAAGCACATGGCAGGCTGCCTCTGCTGCAGGTAAAACCATTATTGATACTTTGGACTATGTAGGTATCCCTACTGCAGTTGTTGGTTATGAACCTTACAACTACAATCTTAACCCTACCCCTTCACAGGGAGGTTATAACGACCACGTTTCAGCCTTAGCTGATAAGTATAAAGAAGCGAAGGGCGGGCTGTTAAAAGCAAGATTGATTTCTTATTCTGAAGTTTGCTTTATTTTGGCTGAAGCAGCTCAAAAAGGTTATTCAGTCGGGACAGCTAAATCCTGGTACGAAAAGGGTGTTCAGGCTTCATTGGATACATGGGGTGTTGGCAGTAGTTATAGTACTTATATCGCAGTTGCAGGTGTAGCTTACACGGGAACATTGCAACAAATTATCACCCAGAAATGGATTGCCAACTGGACCGTTGCTTTCGAATCATGGTGCGACTGGAGGAGAACTAACCTTCCATCTCTGAAAATCGGAGCCAAAGGAAGACGTGATTCCATGCCATTGCGTTACCGTTACGATGCAGATGATAAAAACAGAAATAACGCAAATTACAGTGCTGCAACAGCAAAACTTGTTGAAACGACATTCACTGCTCAGGATGGTAAGGATAGCTCCTGGTCAAAGATGTGGCTTTTACAATAGTTTTCATATTATTTGTATTTAATTAGTAAATAATGAAGGGGTGCTGTCGTTTTGCAGCACCCTTTTTTTTAAAGATTTCCATGATTAAAACATCATTGTTGTTAACTCTGATCATCATTATGATCATCCAACCTGATCGGTTGATAGCGGGAAATAAAGTTCGTCCGGTTCATCGCGACATCCCTTTTTTACAGGATTTTACTGTGAAATTTTATAACAACAACAAGGACAACACGTTGGCAAAAGTCAGGGCCGACAGGAACGGAGTGATCCAAATTTTATCCAATACAGGAATATTGAAGCCCTTTGGAGGTTTCTTCCTTTATCCCGGAACGATTGACCCCGACAAATCGTACCGGACAATGGCTAAAAAGAGAATAATTGGCCTCGAAGAATACAATAACCAGCTTGTCTATTTAGACCAGGTTGCTGTTTTGAGCAACGCATGGGCAGGCAAACTGTATTCCAAACACGAATTGAAGGATGCCAAATTGTTTGCAGGAGGTAAGGAATTTGCTTTTTTGGTTTCCAATGGAAAGAACCTCGTTTATTTGCAGGATTCCAAACGGTTGTGGGAGGGAAAAACGGAGGATCAGGTGATCCAATTGAGATATACCGAAGATACTGGCCTTTTCTGGATACTTGGAAAAAACTCATTAAGTACCTATTCGCCGGTTTCCAATCAATTGACAAAAATTTTTGAAGGTAAGGATTTCACCTGTTTCGACCTTGTCGCGTTCAATACAAAGACGATTATCGGAACATCGAATGGTTACCTCGAAATCAATAATATTTCAAAATCACAAATTGGTTCAATCAAACGGGACATTCCAGCCACTGAGATTACTGCTGTTGAGGAGGTGAATGGAAATGTCTGGTTTGGGACAACTTCCGGTGCTTTTATGATGCGTCCTGATGGAGGTTACAATTATTACAATGGCGAGCGCTGGCTTCCGGGCTATGTCGTCAAAGATATTGCAAAGGGACCCGAAAATTCTGTTTTGATCCTTTCTGACAAAGGGTTGGGACAAATCTTCTTCAAGGAGATGACCCTTGAGGAAAAGGCTTTGTATTATGAACAGCAGGTACGTTTGCGCCACATACGGAATGGCTTTAACGCTTCCTGGGACGGTTTGAAACATGGGAATCTTTCGACCGGTTACCTGAGTGATTCCGACAATGATGGTTTGTGGACTTCAATGTATCTGGGTGGGGAGATTTTCAGGTACGCAGTGACCAAATCTGACGATGCGTTTAAAAATTGCATTGAGTCGCTTGATGCATTGGAAAGACTATATACAATCAACTCCAATGACCTTGGTTTTATGGCAAGATCGTTTGAACGGAGTGGTTTCAATTCCCTGCTTTCAGATGCCGACCGTTGGCAACATGCCAAAGACCCGGAGTGGGACTGGAAAGCAACCACAAGCAGCGATGAAGCAATCGGCCATATTTTTGCACTTGCCGCTTTTGCCGAAATGATCGATGCAGAACCCTACAGAACAAGGGCAGTGCACCTGATTGATATTTTAATGCAGCATATCGTCGATCACAAACTTTACCTGATTGACTTTGATGGCAAACCTACAACATGGGGACGTTGGAATCCCGAATATGTCAACGCTCGCCCTGAAAATGTGGGTGACCGTAAAATCTGTTCTTCCAATATCATTGCCATGCTTCAAACGGCTTATTATTTCACCAGAAAGGAAGTTTATAAGGAACAGGCATTTGAGTTAATGAACAAATATGGCTATCTCAAAAACCTGATGGTTCCAATGGCTTCACTTGGAAAGGCTCCCGAAAATTCCGATCCGCTGAGCAAGGAGCTTTCAGATGGCTGGAACCATTCGGATGATGAGATGTACTTTTTGGGATATTGGGGATTGTACCGGTACGCCTTCAATGATACCCTTAAAGCTGATTTTAAAAAGGCGATTATCGACCATTGGCAAATCGAACGGCCTGAAAAAGAGGGTGCATGGAATATTTTCACCTCATTGGTTGGTGGCGGTTACGACCTCAAAGAGGCCATCTGGTATTTGCAGGAACATCCGCTTGACCTGATCGAATGGGATATTTCAAATAGCCACCGAAAAGATATTCAATTGATGCCTGCCAATTTCCGTCAGCAAACAACAGTTGAGGTTCTTCCTCCCGATGAGCGGCCAATCCAACGTCACAATGGGAACATGTTCAACATGGACCGTAAAGGTGCAAATGGCACCTCCGAAAGCAGTGCTGGCGATATATGGCTATTACCCTATTGGTTAGGCAGATACCTTGGTGTGATCAGTAAGCCAGTTAAATGATCTTAGTGATAGTCTCACTCAAAGTGAGGCTATCACTGTACCCAAAGTGAGGCAATCATTAATCTTGTATTTCAAGTATTTCCACTTATTTCTATATATTTCCACTTATTTCAACTTACTTCCATATTTCAATTACCATGAATAAACAAATTAAAACGACCTCCTTATTTCTGATTTCGTTTATCCTTATCTCCTTGAACCTTAATGCCCAGAAACCAACTCAGGTTTATCAGGACAAACCATTTCTTCAGGAATTCAGCATTAAATTCAATTTTGACAATAAGGATGTTAATCTTCTGAAAGTCGTCTCTGACCGTAACGGCTATATTCAGATCTTGTCAACCCAGGGTCTGATGCGCACTCGGGGAGGCCAATTTCTTTTTCCAGGGACAATTGTAAAGGATGTTCAGGACAGGCCAACATCTGATAAGAAAATTGCCGGAATCGGAACTTATCAGAACCAATTGGTTTACATTGATAACAAGGCAGTTCTGAGCAATGCCTGGGCAGGTAAGCTTTTTTTAAAACATCAATTGCCCGAGGCTAAATTATTTGCTGGCGGAAAGGATTTCCTCTTTTTGATTTCAGACGGAAAAACAATGAACCTTTTGAAAGATTCACAAAAACTATGGGAAGGAAACCTTTCAGGTGAGGAAATTCTTGACATCAAATTTGATGAGGCAAACAATCTCTTTTGGATCCTGGGTAAAAATTCGACAATCAGCACTTTAGCGCCAGTAAAAAAGGAATTGAATCGGGTATTCAGTGGAAGTAATATTACTTGTATAGAAGTTGCCGCGAATAAAATAATAACAGGAACATCAGATGGATATCTTGAAATTGATACCAAAACCAAAAAGCAGGTTGGTGAAGTGAACCGGAAAATGCCCTGTACTAATCTGACGACTGTTAGCGTGATCGATGGCAAAATCTGGTTTGGTTCGACTTCCGGGGCGATGATGCTGAATGAAAACGGCAAATTCAATTATTATGCCTCTGAACGCTGGCTCCCTTCCGATCAGGTTATCAGCATCTCGAAAGGTTTGGGGAATTCAATCCTTATTTTGACAACCAAAGGCTTGGGTAAGATTTGTTCAGAGAAGATGACACTTTATGATAAAGCGATGTTTTACGAAAAGCAGGTGCGTGACCGTCATATCAGGGTTGGTTTTAATGCGACAGTTTCGAGGATGACAAATGGCGATGTGACCTCCGGAAGTCTTGAAAATTCCGATAACGATGGGTTGTGGACCTCAATGTATCTGGCTGGTGAAACTTTCCGTTATGCAGTCACAAAATCGGATGAGGCTTTGCAGAATGTCCGCGAATCGCTCGATGCCCTTGAAAGGCTATACACAATCAATCCGATGAAATCTGGCTTCCCTTCACGTTCTTTTGAAAGAGCAGGATACAACAAAACAGATTCACCATGGAGGCCAACCCTTGATCCTGAATGGGATTGGAAATCTACAACCAGCAGCGATGAGGCAATCGGCCATATCTTTGCTTTT
>JBAXWR010000570.1:0-1557 GCA_037128295.1 Mariniphaga sp. | reverse complement strand
TCAATATATAATGAACGTGTTTTTGTAATATGTTGTGAAGCATTAGATTTGGTGCATCATATGGAATGACGTAATATATATGTTAAACATAGGGGGTGGAGTATACCGGAGTTACACCGTTTTTAATATTTAATACTATTGATAAGGCATTCAAAAATATTTAATAATCGCAATGCGAAGCAATTTAGAAACAAAATCAATGATGCAAACAGTAATCGTCACTGATAAATTGTGCAATTTAGAACCTATTTAACAACCTTTAACATTGGACTTTTTTTATTGAACAATCATTGTTCGGTTACTTTGTGCCAGTTGCTATTTGCGACATTAAGGCCTGAAAGTGATATTTTTTTCACTCTGGAGGATTGAAATCAATTGGGCTAATATTAGGCATTAATTCGATTGGGCCGTTTGCTTTTGTTTGACTAGCACTACCCATAAAAATCAAGTTATCAGCTTTTTTGCGAGTATCCATAATTGGAGACATTTTATTCACAAATGTTTCAACAGCCATATCATCATGGGGACTTGTAAGAAAATCTAACAACAAATGATTCATGACATCATAATGTTGTTTTTCAATTAAACCGTATGCCACTAACTCTCTTGCACCATGGTAAAAATATGTAACAGTCTTTATATTCTGCAGTTTTCTTTTTAGCTCATCAATGACCTTTGTCATTTGCTCCAAACTCTCCTGATTGATTTGATTGACTTTTTTCTGCTGCTCAATTTTTTCTATATATGGTGCCTCGGGGTCCAAATCAAAAAAGTACCAAATAGGAACTTTCAATTCCGTGGCTATTTTCTCTAACTTTTCAACAGTTATTGTTTTCTTAGAGATCGCCAGGTACAAACCCGACTTGGTAAGTTCTATTTTTTTTGCAAGCTCTGGAAGGCTTATTCCTCGATCATCACAATACTCCTTAATTTTTTCGTAATTCATTTGTATACAGTATTATAAAAAACTATGGTTTATTATATTCACTTATTTCCTAACAAAAGATAAAATAAATCTACTTTTACTTGACATGAAGATAAATATAGTTATCTTTGCGTTTCTTTTATGTCAAATATACAAAATATATTGAATCACATGGAAACCGAAGGACTTTATTTAATACCAAAGCAAGTTGTTGATACGATACAACAGATTGGCAAAGATATTCAGCAAATTAATGAAAAACTGAATGGGAAAAATACAGCCGAAAAACTTTATTACATCGCGCAGGTTGCCAAAATGCTTGGAAAATCGCCCCAAACCGTTAAAAAAATGGTGCAAAGCGGCGTTATACGCAGCACTGCGAATGGTATGATTACGGAATCGGCTATTGAAGATTTCCTGAAAGGGGTTTAAGTTTGACTCTCATGGGACGGCAAAACGAAGATGAGCGGAGCGCAATGCTCCGATCAATGAAACGAGAGGAAATGCGAATCAGGCGCCTTTATGTCCGCTACCTTGATTTAAAAAAAGGCGATCCCGAATTTAACCTTAAATTTTTTGAGGTTTATCGGCGAAGCCAGCGGGATCCTTTTCATCAGGACATTCCTGGCAAC
>JBAXWR010000057.1:0-33037 GCA_037128295.1 Mariniphaga sp. | reverse complement strand
TATTGTTTGTTATTGTATTTGTTCCCGATGTGCAAACTATCCCGTCGATAAGCCCTGCGGTTGCAGCGGTAGTGTTCGTAGTTCCATTGGTCAATTTCGAAATTGTATTTCCCGAAATTGTTACAGTGCCTGTGCCTGCACTATAAATTCCATAAACCGATTGTGCATTCGCTGCGGTAGAGGAAGCTGAACTTGCATTGATACTCGATGCAGTTATCGTGCTGCCTATGGTATTGTTGATGATCGTTGTAGTGCCCGCTACGTTAGTCTTGTTTATTCCGAAAAAATTTGTGGCGTTGCCGGCGGCATTTGAAGGTGTTATCGAACCTATCGTGTTGTTCTGGGTATCCACAGTACCGGAACTTGTAATATTGATCCCATAAAAGTTGGCACCTGTGGCCCCGGCCGTAAACAGGATCGAACCGGTTCCTGTTGGCCTTCCAATGGTATTTCCAGTTGTGGTACCAATATTTATATCCCCCGCATTGGCCTGTATCCCAGTCCAGTTGGCATTGGTTGAATTTGTATAGCTAAAATTTTGGATTGTATTGCCCTGGATATTGCTTGCATTGCCTGTTCCTACATTCAGATAAATGCCATAAAATGTATTGCCATATCCCGTGGCTTTTGTCCATGTTGCTACGGAACCACTGGTACCACATTCGGGTGAACTTCCACCGATGTGGTTATTTAAAACGGTATAATTTAACCCAGATGTATTTTCAATATTGATCACCCGGTATTCCACAGATGCTGTCGGCGTGAAAGTAGCCGTTTCGTAGAAACTGTTTTCCGAAATCGTCCAGGCCGTTGTATAATTTCCAAGGTTGATACCGCAAGAAGCAGCGCCTTTGTTCAGAAAGTTATAGATGTTGTTGTTGATGATTGTGTTGCCGCTATTTTCTTTAGCTGAAGTTCCCAAGGAATAAATGGCATTTAAAGGACGGCTCGCATCAGCGGCACTTGTGATGTAGTTGCGGTCAATTGTGTTGTCATCGTTTCCGGTTGAACCGGTTGTTGTTGAGAAAAAAATGATCCCACTGCCTGAGGTAGGGCTGTTTACAACCATTTCCGAGCCTGTGAGGGTACAATTTTCAATAGTATTGTTTGATGCGTCGTTGATAAAACGGATTGTCGAAGTCCCTGCCGTTGCTGAAGTGCTTGTGTTGGAAATCGTCAACGAATTGCCGCCACTGTTCAGTCCATCGATACTCACGTTATCTGCTCCGTTGAGGTCGATTAGTGGCAAAGCTGGTGAGCCGGAAATTGTTCTCGCCCCACTTGGGTTAATCGTTAGGCTTGTCCACATTCCGGCAGCACCTGTCAGGGGATATAGGCCGCTCTCTGTAGTAACATCTGAAGTAATTGTAATTACAATGTTTTTCCCGGCTTGGGTAACACTGTTAAGGGCTAAAAATGCCCCTGCCGCTTTTGTTAACGAGCCGTAAGTCGCATCTTTGCCATTGGATCCGGAAACTGTTATTTGCGCAGTTGCAGTTTGAACCAATATGCCCAAAGTCAATATTAGTGCAACTAAAAGAATAATTGTTTTTTTCATGTTGTATAATTGTTGGTTGTTGTTTTTTTGATTTTATCGCTTTCCTCTTTCATCAGCATCTCCTCCAGCACCACAGCGATTTTCTCAAAATCATCCGATTTCGAAAAGAAATAGTCGGCACCGGCTAAAATCGCTTGCTGCCGGTAATAGACTGATGAATAAAAAGTAAGGATAATGAATCGTGTTGAGTGGTTCTCTTTCCTGATCTGGCTCAAGACCTCGAGACCGGTCAGCCCGGGCATTTTTAGATCGGCAATAGCCAGGTTGGGTTTTAGTGCCTGTATGCCTTTTAACGCATCGGTTCCGTTGTGGCACGACGCAACAATCTCCACCTGCCCGAAACGGCCAAGCATCTCTCGTAGTGTTTCAAGAATCAATTCGGAATCATCGGCTATCAATACCTTCACTGTAATGTTTTTTAAACAGCTAAAAGTATCAGCTTAAAAAGTTGCAGTTTGTAAGAAATGGTTTAAACTTTTGTAAGAAATGGTTTAAATATTTGTAAGAAATATCTTACATGGGGTTTATTGATAGCCTGACTATTGGTAACAGCCTGCTGTTTGATAACCTGATTTCAAGTCAGACTATCACGTTCAGGTACATAATAGCATTAAATCAGCCTGTTTTCCATACAGTACCAGGTAAGCTCAATATTTTTCGTGAGGTTCATCTTCTCCAAGATCCTGGTCCTGTAGGTGCCCACGGTTTTGTTGGAGATTGAAAATTCGTTTCCGATTTCCGATAGAGTCTTCCCATTGGCAAGTCTTATCATGATCTCAAACTCACGGCGTGAGAGGGAATCGTGTTTTTTTGCAGGTTTATCATTGGCAAGTTGTTGAAGGAGAATATCTTCAACCGATGCAGAAATGTATTTTTCGCCATTGGCAATTTTTTTTACCGCTGCCAAAAGTTCTTCCGAAGCTGTATCTTTTGTAAGGTACCCCGACGCTCCAAGCTTAATGGCACGCAAAGCAAACACTTCCGGAAGATGCATGCTTAACATCAGCACGTTCGTTGAAGGCCATTTTTCTTTTATAGTTTGAAGAACATCAATGCCATTTAGGCCAGGAAGCGAAATGTCAAGTAAAACAATATCGAAAGTATCTTTCTTTAAGAGGGCAAACGCTTCATCGGAATTGGAAGCCTCTTCGGTTATTGGTTCTTCCGAAAGTTGCTGAAGTATCTGCCTGAGCCCTTCACGCACGATTTTATGATCATCACAAATAAGAATTTTCATGGGCTTCCTAGTCTATTACAGGTATAACAATCGTTATTACGGTGCCATGCCCTATTTCACCGTAAATATTAAAAGATCCACCCAACGAACGTGCCCTTTCTTTCATACTTAGTATCCCAAACGATGTTTTTGATTCTATATCATCTTTCCCGATCCCAATACCATTATCGGAAATCCTGATGTTGATTGATTCATTTGTCTTGCTCAAAGAAATATAGACCCGGGTTGCCTTGGCATGTCTCGAAATATTGGTCAGCGACTCCTGAATTATCCTGAAAATAGCAAGTGAAGAATCAGCAGGTATGTCTAAACAGGGAAGAGTCGTGAGGTTAACTTCAATTCCGTTCCTTTCAGCAAATTCTTTGGAATACCATTGTAACGATGCCTCAAGACCCAGTTCATCAAGAATTTCCGGTCTTAATCTGGCAGTAATCCTCCTAACGGATGTAATTGAATCACTGACCATTGACGTGATTTTGTTGATTTTCGTGACCGATTCGGTATCTGAAACTTTTGAAAGGAGAAATCCAAGATGGATTTTGATGGCCGTAAGGGACTGGCCAAGATCGTCGTGAAGATCGCGTGAAATAGATTCCCTTTCACTCTCCCTGGCTTTTTCGGTATGCATTGCCAAAAGAAGCTTTTGCTCCATCGCTATCTTTTCTTCCAATGCGCGCCTTCGTTCGGTAATATCAGTAGCAATGCCATAATACCCTGTAATAGAATTTGTTTCATCCTTAAAAGGAACTGCGCTGGATGTATGTAAAAACCATCTGCCATCCAGATGTTGTACCCGGTACTCAATACCCTCCTGACGCTGTCCGCTTTGGATCACATTTTGCAACCAAACAAAGCAGGCTGGTACATCATCGGGATGCACAAAATTCTGGAATGATTTTCCAATAACCTCATTTACAGGGTGTCCAAGAAGCTCGGTCCACACAGGAGAAACATAAGTAAAAATCCCGTTGGCGGTAAGCGAATAAATGATATCGTGGCTATGCTCGATGAGAAGGCGAAACGGATCTTCATCCCCAACATTTGATCCGGTAGAATCATTCTGCCCGTCAACTATTAACTGTTCCAAATGTTCCACGGTACTCATAATTGTAAAAAAAACCGATTAAAAATTACCACTTTGTGTATTGACTGCTTTCGATAATCATCGTTTATCTCCTATCTTATTGATTTAAATCCCCATACTATAAAACGGAGCAGACTGTTTGTTATAGTCATCTCCAATTTATTCGGAGAGGGTTGATGGTTTGTCGATTTTCACTTTATTTGTTATGAACAAGTTGTTTTAGTAAAAACCTGTTACAAATGAAAAGAATATTCTGCGAAATAATCTTGATGTAGATCAAGAAATGATGCCTAGGTAAAGTTTTTTTATGGGAAAAGGAGTGGAAAACGAAACAAACCTTCCGATCACGAAGTGATCGAACGTAAAAACCGTGGTATGGAATCCCAGGAAATGGAAAGTGCGGATATGGAAATGGCAAAAGGCGGATTTGGAAATGGCAAAAGGCGGACATGGAAATGGCAAAAGGCGGACATTTATGTAAAAGGGCGGACACACAGGTCCGCCCCTACAGCAATTCTTAATTCTTTAATTTTTAATTCTTTAATTTTTAATTCTTTAATTACTTCCTCACTATCACCTTAATTGTTTGTGGCGTGCCATTGTTTTCGATGTGCAGCAAATAAAGACCGCTGCTCAGGTTGGGGAGGCCAATGATATTCAGGTTACCGGCACCCAATTTCTTTGTTAGCACCACCTGACCCAAACCATTGACCAACGTAGCAATTGCACCTTCGCTAACTACGCCAAGTACCCTGATTTCCATATTGCCTTTCGCATAGGCATTTATCTTACCACCTGCAAGCAACTGATCTTCGCGGCCACTCACGATATCGCCCGTGTGAAGGTAGAACCTCCCTGTACCGGCTGTATTGGCAACGATGGCAGCTTTATAGGTACTTGTGGAAAGATCAGTGAATGTGTTGGTTAGCCTGTCTTCCAAAATCACCTTGCAGGTGGGGTCTAATTGGACAGCTTGGACAGAGAAGACAATTTCGCCTCCTACCTTGGAGTCGATACCGATGGGGATGATGATTTTGCTAAAACCAGAGTTGGGGAGGCACTGCAATTGGAACTCTACACCATTGTCTTCTACAAGTTTGGTATAAACCGAAAACGGCGCTCCGGCTTTTAAGATGCCCGCATCCCAGCCCCTGTCGAGACCGTTGGTGGTGCCATCGATAAACTTGATGTCAGTCGAAGCTTTTGCCTCGTTGCTGGTGGCCAATAGTTTAATGGAAGGGTAGGGGAGCGTTACAGCTTTAAATACCAATGCGGTATTATGGATCTGCATGGCCGGTGTAAACGACACAAAATCGTTTTTGGTATCTCCCGACGTAACAAGCCCTGTTTTGGCTTTTACAAAAAATCCCTGCCCCGATTGTGCGTAACTTGCTGCACTAGCTTCATTGATAACATCATACGCTTTCGATACATCGTTCCAAGAATAGACACCGAAATGACTTGGATCAATTGTTGATTCAAGGGTGTTTAAGGTGTTTTGGTACAGGAATGCGTTTGTGCCGTTGCTGATTTGTATCGCGGTGGTGAACGGGTTGCCGATGCAGTTCCAGCCCGAAGTAACCGTTACATTGGTGGCACCGGCATTTAATGTCCCTTTAAAAACCAGGGATTCTATAGCATCAGGTTCGATACGTACCATATACCCATTTCCAGGCAAGAAGTTCGCACCTGTCGCTGTGGTAAAATACCCGTTCCATTTATTATCACCTGTATTATAATCCATCATGCCCAATAGTGTCCCGTCAAAACCAGTACCGGTAATCTTGGGGATAATTAAATTCCGGGTTAAAAAACCACTCAGGGTTTCGCTGGCAGGGGCAGCCACAACATGCCATTTTGATGGGGTCATGTACCGTTCTGCCGTACCCGATGCCACGGTACTTCCCAAAATCATCAACGAAGCTGTCTTGGTTGAAGTGCTTGGGATGGTTAACCCGGTGACTCCTGCACCGTTTGTTAAAGTGCCGTTTACCGTAAGGCACGTGGAAGAAGTGAGCGCAAGCGAGGCACCTGTCTTGATTTCGAGGTTGCCGAAAGTGGCCAGGTCGGTGGCACTTTCGCTTTGGAGGGTAAAGGCACCACTTGATACCACCCAGTAATCCTGGGTCCCATCGGTTCTGGTCGTTATCCTGGCGCCATTGTTGTAGATAATCTGCCCCATGGAGGCCAGTGCTAATGCTACAATTGCGATTGTAAATAATGTCAATTTCATTATGTTTGTATTTAATTGATTCAATGATCATTAAATAAGTTATTCGGCCTTCGCCAACCCTATTTTTTTCATCATCATTTCCACCATTTTCTTCAGCTCGTCGATTTGTTTTTGCTGAGCTTCGATGGTAGTTTGCAGCTTTTGAATGTTGGCCTGCTGTTCCTGTATCGCTTTTACGAGCAATGGGGTTACTTTGCCATAGTCCACGCTCCACTTCTCTTCGGCTTTGGCGGGAATTGTAACTGCATTGGAGAAAATATGATATGTAATTAAAATTGACGAATCGCCCTTACCGGACACGTAGTTATCTTAGTTAGGGTACTACTTTGAGTACCATTACCCATGTTTAAGGCATAAGCCGTGGATGATGTATTCTCGTTAGAAGACCAATAATTTACAGATAAGAATGGAGTTCCTCCTGCGGCAACTATTGCAGCTTTATTGGCGTACATATAATACAATTCGTCGATGTCAGGAAGATACCAACCACCATAATTAATGCCATTTAAGACAGTATAGAACTGCATGCATAATTTTGCCGCACAATTAGAACTCCTATATTGGCTGACAATTAATAGAGTGTTGATGTAACCTCCGTTTACGCCCCTTGCAGAAGCAAGAGTACTTACATCTGCAGCATTAGCCCAAACATATGAAGAAAATGTATCACTAATAGGACAGACTAATCCGTGTTGCCCGGTATCGTCAACAAAAAATACAATACCTCCATAAGCCAAATCTCCCACACTATATGTCGTGGTTGACCAGGTTGGTGCAGAAGCTCCATTACTGGTAAGCACCTGCCCTGTTGTACCTGCTGCGGTAGAGGAATAGGCTGATGCGGAAGATGCATAAACGATACCTCCCTGAGTTGGAGCCGTAGCTGTTCCGGTACCGCCTTTGGCTACCGGCAAGGTTCCGGAAATATCAGCCACCGGAACAGTAGCAGAGGCTGTCATGGCAGTTGTACCGGTTCCCTTTACATAGCCGGTTAAAGTGGAGGCTCCTGTGCCGCCCTGTGCCACTGTGATGTCCGTAGTGAGTCCGCCCAGGCTGAGAATGTCAGTATTGGCGCCCGAAGCTGCCACCCCGAGACTCGTACGTGCTAATGCAGCGGTTGTGCCGCCCGTTCCGCCATTGGCAACAGGCAAAGTTCCAGATAGATCAGCCACCGGAATCGTGGTGGAGGCTGTCATGGCAGTTGCACCGCTTCCCTTAACATAGCCGGTTAGAGTGGAGACTCCTGTGCCGCCCTGTGCCACTGTGATGTCCGTAGTGAGTCCGCTCAGGCTGAGGATATCAGTGTTAGCACCCGAAGCTGCTACGCCGAGACTGGTACGGGCTAATGCAGCGGTTGTGCCGCCAGTTCCGCCATTGGCAACAGGCAAAGTTCCAGATATATCTGCCACTGGAATCGTGGCAGAAGCGGTCATGGCAGTTGTACCGCTTCCCTTCACATAGCCTGTTAAAGTGGAGGCTCCTGTTCCGCCTTGTGCCACTGTGATGTCAGTAGTGAGACCGCTCAGGCTCGTGATGTCAGTGTTGGCACCCAAAGCTGCTGCACCGAGACTCGTTCGGGCTAATGCAGCGGTTGTGCCGCCTGTACCACCGTTGGCAACTGGTACAGTCGATAGCCAAGCTGGAGCAGCAGAACCATTGGATTTAAGCAGATAGCCTGAAGTACCTATTGCTGTTGATGCCATCGCTGTGGTAGTGCTGGCATAGATTACACCTCCCTGGGTGAGAGCCGAAGTTGCTCCTGTACCGCCGTTGGCAACAGCCAGTGTACCACCTAAAGTCAATGACCCACTTGTTGTAATGGGACCACCGCTGAATGTCATTCCTGTTGTTCCGCCGGAAGCATCTATGCTGGTTACAGTACCAGTGTTGGATGAAATGCGGATCCAGACCGGAGAAATAGAAGTCCCGCTATTGTAATAATAGCCAGGAGTCCCATCTGTCTGATAAACTATTAGCCCTGTGGCAGGCGAGGAAATTCCTGTGCGCTCGGATGTTAACATGCGGGGTGCAAGAAACCCTTTGGTAGTGGAACTTACATCGAGCATAGCGCTTGCATCCGGGGTTGCGCCTGTAGAGTTAATGCCCACGTTTTGGGCTTGTGTGATTGCATCTGTTGCAATCAGTAGGGTAACTGTTAAAAGGAGGTAAATTTTTTTCATGCCGATTTTCATTTTATTTTTGTGAACAAGATGTTTTTGTAAAATCTTGTTACAAATGAAATGAATATACTACGAAATAATCTTGATGTAGATCAAGAAATGATGCCTCAGTAAAGTTTTTTTTATGGGAAAAGGAGCGGAAAACGATACAAACCTTCCGATCACGAAGTGATCGAACGTGAAAACCGTGGGATGGAATCCTCAGGATGGGTAAAGGGTGGATTTATAGAATCAATTGATAATCAACCTTGTGAAATGCGCCACAAAGTTTAAAAAGTTGGGGAAACTAACAAATAATGTTTTTGATTGCGCCACCGACTTTTAAGAGATTTGGTATTCCCGTCCGAAGGTAGGTTTTCGCTTTTCTGGACATTTGAGCGCGGACGGTCTTGGGGGGTGCGCCCTTTCCCTGGGTTGCACGGCCCAATCGTCATTTGAGCATTGACAGCGGCTTTTGTTCGGGGCCACTTACCCAGGGCTATTCATGTTCAACCCTTTTCAGGGTTGGCATCGGTCACGTTTTCATTTTCCCCCGGTTCCGCAAGCTTCACCAGGGGTTATTCAAATTTAGCCACTTGGAAGTTAGTGTTTGTATAAGGATTTTGAAACTATGCCAAATAAATAAAACTCTTAACCCACTGATCACGAAGTGATCGAATATGAAAACTGCAGGGTGGAATTCCCGGGAAGGGGGATTGCGGATATATATGGAAAAGGGCTGACAAAAGGGACAACCCAACCATTTTCACAGTTTCAAATCATCTTATCATTTCTGGTGACTATTTTAATTGTTTGCTTTGTCCTAAATAATTTGGTATATCTGGTTTAAATTGAAATGTCAAAAGATGAGAACGGAACTGACAAAACAGGATATATTGGAACTTCTTGACAGACAGGCAAAAGAGTTCCATGAGCGGATATTGGAATCGGAAAAAAATATGGAAAAGAACCGTATTGAGTTGGATGAGAGCTTAAAAAAGAGCCGTACAGAGTTCAACGAGAGCTTAAAAAAGAGCCAGAAGGAATCAGAAAAGAGCCGCAAGGATTTTAACAAACGGCTTGGCCAGATCACAGGATCTTGGGGGACGTTTGTGGCCGAGATGGTAAAGCCCAAGATCATGAAACTTTTCAAAGACAAAGGGATCCCAATCAAGACAACCTATCAAAATGTTGTTGGACTGCTTGATGACAAAATGTATTATGAGATTGATTTACTGTTGATTAATTCAAAAATAGCTGTTGTAGTCGAAATTAAAAGTTCGTTAAGTGTCGATGATGTAAAAGAACATTTGGAAAGGTTGGAAAAGATCCAAAAGGTCCAGCCCGAAAGGATGGATCTGAGAGCTACCACGTTGATGGGTGCGGTTGCCGGAATGATCGTTGAAAATGATGCAGACAGGTTTGCGTATAAACACGGCTTATATGTCCTCAGGCAAAAGGGAAATCTGGTCGAAATAATGAACGATGATCAATTCATGCCTAAAGAGTGGAAGGTCAGTTATTAAAAAAACCTTATCTACCAATATTTTAACCTTCGTAACTAAAATTGAACCCTTAGAACATTACCTTATTCCCTTATTTTATCTCCATTGTTTGTAACGATTTTCCTGTACAGGGCGGTCACAAGGGCACGCACCCACGGCAGCATCAAATTTCAAATTTCAAATTTCGGATTTCGGATTTCGGATTTCAAATAACAAATCATCACATCTCCACCAAAGTGATCCGCTTTTTAATCCCGCGCCATTCGTGTTCCAGTTCGGTCCATTTTATGCGTTGTTCCCAAGGGATTTCGGTGGCTGGTTTGTTTTCGAAGAGGATTAAATAGCCCTGAGGTTGTTTTTTAATATCTAAATATCTTATCAATTGAGTATAAGCTTTTGTTGAATTGTAATTTTTGTGCCTGATCTTTAATTCCAACACAAAGGTATCGCCTTCATATTCGATCACCAAATCGGTCCGCCCCCTTCCTACTGCCATTTCACGGGTGGTTTTGCCCCCTCCGTTAACGATGCGTTGCAGAAATGCCATCAAAAGAAGCTGTTTGCCACTTTCGTGAAAACTGAATTTGTCGAGCCAACTTTCCGAGCGTTCGCTGTAAAAATCCTGAAATTCAACCAATAAAATATTTTGTGGCAATCCTTGGAAGGTTATTTATAGGTAATCCGGTAACAAGCTACCGCTCCTGTTGTGGGGGAAGTGCACCATTATTCTTTTCTTTTTTTGTCCGTAAGGAATGGATCCGGTTGAAGGTTTCGGGCGAAATGTCAATGAAGGAAGCAATATGTTTTTGTTTGACACGCAGGATCAAACCGGGCTTATCGGTCAGGAATTGTTCATATCTCTGCGTTGCATCAAGGTCATGGTAACGTTTTCGGGCGGCTTCAACCCTGACAATATATTCTTCCATAATTATACGCCCCAGATTGCAAATCTCAAAATTTGTTTGGTAAAATGCCCTGAGCTTTTGGTTGTCGATACGGTAAAGTACCGAATCTTCCAATATCTGATAAGACTTCGTTGCCGGTGTATTGGCAATATAGGTGGTAACATCGTTAAAAACCTGCCCTTCAGACCAGAGTGTATCTGTAACCTCATCGTTCAAATTGACACGATAACCTCTTGCCACACCTTTCACGATCAAATAAGAATAAAGGTTGACTTGCCCCTGATGGATCAATATTTCACCTTTGGGAACAGTAATAATTTCGGTCGTTCCGGCAATCAGCGTTAGGGCTTCTTCCGAAAGCGCAATAAATTGGCAGAAATATTTGAATAGAATGTCCATTCCCCAAAAATAGAAAAAAAATGATGTTTTGGAACAACAAACCATCAAGGATTGCCAAACCTAGGGTTTTGCAATCACATCTCCACTAAAGTAATCCGCTTTTTAATTCCCCGCCATTCATGTTCCAGTTCGGTCCATTTTATACGGTTTTCCCAGGGAATTTCGGAGGAAGGTTTGTTTTCGAAAAGTACAAGATATCCGTGAGGTTGATTCACTGTGTCTAAATAACGAATTAATTGTTCATAAGCTTTTTCGGGCCGGTAGTTGGAATATTTAATTTTAAGTTCTAAAACGAAAGTATCACCTTCGAATTCGATAAGCAAATCGGTTCTTCCTCTTCCTACAGCCATTTCCCTGTCTATTTTACCACCACCGTTAACAATACGTTGCAGGAATGCCATTAGCAGCAATTGTTTGCCACTTTCCTGAAAACTGAAATTGCCAAGCCAGCTTTCGGAATGTTCGCGGTAAAAGTCTTGAAACTCAACTAATAGGGCTGGCAAATCCAGTTTTCCATCGGGTTTTATATACCATTGGCGTTCAACTATTGGGACTATCATATCCTGAAAATTGGCATTCAACACACGGGGGATTATTTCGGCATAAATTTGATTTGAAATGCTTATGCCATTTTTGTTTTCTATATCTATCAAGCCCAAATCATATACGTATTGTTTGTCGTCGTTGTATTCGTCATACATAATGGTTTCGCCCGATATCAATGCCGAAATGATAGGTTTGACCCTCGGGTTTTGCAATTTATCAATCAAACTGTCCAAATGGGTATCCCTTCGTACGATCAGGTTTTCTTTGGCTTGGTCAACAATTTCGCAAGTCACGTCCTTCGAGACATCGTAATTCAATATTTTGTACAATATTTCGCGAGCCAAAGCGTTTACCAACCATGGCTGACCGCCTGTGTATGAGACAAACAAATCAATCACTTTTTCCGAAAAAGCCTGCCCACCCTCATCGGTGTATTGATGCAACAATCGTTGTACCTGCTCTTTGGTGAAGTTGTTTAAACGGAGCGATTCGGCTTTTATGTTAAAAGGAGAACCACTGCCCATAGAGTTCATTCCGTCTCTAACTTTGTCTTTGTAATCGCGGACATCGCGCAAGCCGACCAATACAACCGATGAGGGGAAAGATTTTGCCCGAGATTGAAAGCCATCCCTAAACTGACGAAGAATAGAAATAAGTACGTCATCATAAAGAGAATCAATCTCATCTACCAGAAGAATCAGCGGTTTGGTTAGTTTTCGACACCATTCGTTCAGAAAATCCTTCATCGAATAATTTGAAATTTCTTTTTCTATCTTGGGCTTGTACGATTCGTCTAAATAGTCTGTTGCAGAGGCAATTATTGCTTTTACAATATTTTCGTTTGCATCTTTTATAGGAATACTCTTATATCCTGCTGTTTCCAACGAAAACACCAGGCATATATTCTCCCTTTCGCCATTGATCTTGTGCATCAGCGAATGTAACATTGTTGTTTTGCCCGATTGCCTGGGAGCATGCATCGTAAAATAGTACTGATCCTTGATGAGCTTGACGATCTGCTCGTTCAAGCCTCTCAAAGGGTCGATGATATAATGCCTTTCGGGATTGCAAAAACCGGTAACGTTAAAAAACCTCTTCATGATGCATTTGTTTTGACAAAAATATAAAATATTCAGGTAGTTTGTCCAAACCTCAAAATTGTGAAAATATCACCCGCAATGCCGATTGTTCCCTTCCCATCCATGAAATTTTCCAGATTAAATTCTTGCCAATCCAAAAGAAATCATTTTCTTTGTAAATCCATTACAGTATAGTACAGTATAAAGACTAAACAATGAGTTTTCGTATCGAAATAGACAAATCGGTTAAAATGCCTATTTATCAGCAGATTACTGATTTTATTGTTATGGGAATAAAATCTGGCGAATTGCAGGTTGGAGAAATGCTGCCCTCTATTAATTTGTTGGCCAGGGAGTTGGGTATAGCCCGCGAAACAGTGATCAAATCGTTTTCTGCCCTTCAGGAACGGGGGATTGTTCAAGCTGTGCAAGGGAAAGGTTATTTTGTTATGACCCAAAATGTGGAAGTCAGCCATCGGATATTTTTATTGCTAGACACTTTTAGTGCCTACAAACAGACATTTTATAAAGGGCTTAGGGAATCACTTGGAGCAAACAGTTTTATAGACCTCTATTTTCACCATTTCAATCCTAAGATTTTTAAAAAATTGCTCGAGGAGGCTGTTGGCAATTATACCAGATATGTGGTTCTTCCTTTCGATTATCCCGAAATAGCCAGTTATCTGAAAGTTGTCCCGGAAGACCGGTTATACCTTACGGATCGCTACCCACGATTTATAATAAATGGATATACTTCTGTCTATCAGAATTTTGATGTGGATGTTTATGACGCTTTAGCAAAGGTCGCACCATTGATCCGGAAGTATCGTTCGTTAACCCTTGTTTTTTGTGACACTGTTACCGTTGTACCTTTTGAACTTAAGGAGGGTTTCGAGCGGTATTGCCAGCAAAATGGTGTCGATTATCAGGTTTCATGCGGCGTATCGGCAAAGGATCCGGTTAATAAAGGCGATTCGTTCCTGATTATCGATGATGATGACCTGGTGAGGTTGGTTGAATTGGCGAATGAAAAGAAACTCGTTATCGGACAGGATATTGGTATTATTTCATATAACGACACGCCATTAAAAAAGGTGGTCGGCACAGGGATTTCGGTGATCTCCACTGATTTTAAGAAGATGGGGGAGACCATCGGGAAAATGATCCTAAACAATGAAATGGCTTCCATCCAAAATCCTTGTAGCTTTATCGACCGTGGGTCGTTTTGATCTTTTTATTGAAAATGAGTAGCATATATCTTTAAAATTATTTTATTATGTCACGAAATCAGACTTGTGTCCTGTTTTTTTTGATGATTGTTTCGGTATTTTCATGTTCACCTAAAAAGCCTGTGACAATTTATGTTGCAGGAAATGCCTCCAGAATGGAAGTATTTGCAGCTCAGGAGGTTCGAAAATATATCTATCAACGGACCGGAGAATTGTTCCAAATTGAAAACCTGAAAAACGGTACTAAAATCGAAGGATGGGCTATACTTATTGGGGTTGCTGGTTCCGACCTGATGAAACAAACTGGTTATGTTTTTCCTGCTTTGGGATCCGATGCATTTATCCTTAAAACTCTAGGTACTGGCAATCAACAACAATTGCTGATCAGTGGGGGAAGTCAGATCGGAACTTTGTATGCCGCATACCATCTGGCCGAACAATTGGGTATTGGTTTTTACCTCGATGGCGATGTGGTTCCCGACATAAAAATTGCCTTTCAATTTCCAAAACTCGATATTGTACAAACACCTTTGTTTGCCAGGCGTGGTATCCAGCCTTTCCATGATTTCCCCGAAGGGCCTGACTATTGGGGCATCAATGACTACAAAGCCATCTTTGCACAACTTCCCAAACTGAAAATGAATTTTTTCGGGCTTCATACTTATCCGGAGGGTGTTGGTCCTGAACCTCTTACATGGATTGGTCTTCCAGAAGATTTGAATCAGGATGGCACGGTGAAGACAGCCAATCACAGTCACCACTTTACAACGTTGAACGGAACATTTGGTTATCGGGCAATGAAAACCTCCGATTATTCACATGGGACTTCACAATTATTTGATCGTGATGGTTTTGGAACAGAATATATGCGCAACCGCAGTCCGTGGCCACAACCTGAAGATGAAACCAATCTTTTCAACGAAATGGGCAAGTTTATCGCCGATGGCTTTACTTTTGCAAAAAATCTTGGGATCAACACTTGCATCGGTACCGAAATACCGTTGAGCCTTCCTAACCAGTTTGTTGAATTGCTGAAAAAAAGAGGTTTGGATCCCGAATCCCCGGAAGTTCGCCAAAGGATTTATGAGGGAATATTTACAAGGATCAAAAACACCCATCCTCTTGATTTTTATTGGTTCTGGACCAATGAAAACTGGACATGGAAAGGTGAATCCAAAGAAGAGCTTGCAAAAACAATCCGTGATTTTAACGCCGCGACAAGAGCTTTGGAGATTGTAAAGCCAGGATTCCAGTTGGCCACATGTGGCTGGGTTCTTGGACCAAAAAGTGACAGGGCATTGTTCGACAAATACTTGCCAAAATCGATTGCCTTTAGTTGCATCAACCGCAATCTGGGATGGGAACCAGTCGATTCTGCATTTGTGCGGATCAGCGACCGTGAAAAATGGGCTATTCCCTGGATGGAAGACGATCCGGCAATGATCATTCCTCAATTCTGGGTCGGACGGATGCGGCGCGATGCCGCTGATGCTTATGCTTACGGCTGCACAGGCTATTTTGGGATCCATTGGCGTACAAGGGGTTTAAGTATGAACGTTTCTGCATTGGCGAAGGCTGCATGGGAACAACCCTGGAATTCAGAAGCTGGTAAAAGGATAACTCCTGATCAGGTGCAGCAATACCTGAAGGTTAAGGAAGGAAACGATCGGAAAACCCGCGATGAAAAAAGTCTCGATTTTTACCAGAACTGGTGCAGAATACAGTTTGGGGAATCGGTTGGAGAATCTATGGCACAGATCTTTAATGGACTCGATGGCGTGAAGGAAAAGACTATAAAACTTGAAGCAGGTCTCTCAAAGTTGCCGAGACCAGCCAAATGGATGGACGGTCCAGGTAACATATTGGTAAACCAGACTCCATGGGACAGTGTAAAAACCCAATATGGATTTATTGACCAAATGGAACAATTGCGCCCCATAGTTTCAGGAAAAGGAAACCTTGAGCGTTTTGATTTTTGGCTCAATCAGTTTAAATACCTGAAAGCCACAGGGAAATTGGCCTGCTCGTTGGGTTTGTACCAGAAAAACCTTCTGCTTTCGGGGAAAATGAACGAAGCAGAAAAACGTGTTTTTGCCAAAGAGACGATGTTGCCCATTGCAAAACAGCAAATTAGCGATCTTCGGGAGATTTATCGATACCTTATCGCTGCCACAACAACCTGGGGCGAAATTGGAAATATTTCCAATTGGCAGCAACATGTCGTTCCAAGTCAGGTTAAGCCGAACATTGTAGAACTTGCGCGATACACTGGCGATTCTTCCCTTGTGAGTGCCTTGTTGGCCAAAAGCATTGAAAGTGTGAAGAAAATGATTGTCCCATCGCCGCAAACTATACTTGATAATGGAAAAGACTATACCGTTAAAGTTTTGACATTTAATCTTAAACCACAAAAAATATCCTTATTTTGGAGGTTTCTGGGAGAGAAGGGTTTCCGGCAAATAGATTTGGCTCAAACATCTGACAGTTATTGGCTTGCGACAATACAGGCATCACAGGTTACCGACGATTTTGAGTATTACATCTCAGCAAAAGATGGGGAGGAATTCAGGTTTCCAGCCTCAGCACCAGAAATAAATTTTGCAGTCGTCAGATTATGAATTATTAGGTAAACATATCCATGAAAAAAATCCTTGTGGTGTTTGGCGTTCTTGATTTAATTGCAGTTTTCAATTCATTTAAGTTAATAACTACAATCCTCGAAAAAGGTGTGCATCTTTACTGGCCTAATTTATTTGTGGTTCTGCTTTATGTTTCTATGATAGCTTCCAGCATTTTGCTGATAAAGGCAAATAGAACCGGGATATGGATATACTACGCTCAATTTCCATTCAGGCTTATTTTTTATGCGGGATTGTCGCTTGGCTTTTTGTATCCAATTTGCGACCTATTTTGTGATATAAAAACGATAAATACTTTATTGGTAAGTATTCGCAGTGTTTTTGAGTTGGTACGATTATTCATTACAATATTCATTCACAAAAAGATATAACTAAATTTAATAAATTATGAATTCAAGGGAAAACTTAAAGAAGACATTGAACCATCAGCAACCTGAACGATTGGTACTTGATTTTGGCGGAACAGGAGTTACTGGCATCCACTGTCTTGCAGTAAAAAACCTCCGTTCGCTTTATGGGCTTGAAGACCGTCCGGTAAAAGTGGTCGAGCCATTTCAGATGTTGGGCGAAGTGGATGCCGAATTGCGCGAAGCCATGGGAATCGATGTGGTTGGTGCTTATGGAAAAGGCAACCTACTCGGCTTCGACAACAATGAGTGTGATTGGAAACCATTTACCTCCAATTGGGGACAGGAGCTACTTGTGCCACAGGATTTTAATTATATCAAAGCCGATGATGGCAGTTTGGTGATTTTCCCTGGCGGTGACATGACCGTTGGCCCTTGTGCCCATATGCCTGCAACAGGCTACTTTTTTGATGCGATTATCCGTCAGCAACCTTTCGAGGAGGACCAATTGAATGTGGAGGAAAACCTTGAAGAGTTTGGGTACATTACAGATGAGACACTTGATTATTGGGAACGTACTGTCGATCAACTCTATACATCTGGTAAAGGGATTATTGCCAGTTTGGGTGGTACTGCTTTGGGTGATATTGCACTGGTTCCGGGAATGAACCTCAAGAACCCAAAAGGGATCCGCGACGTGGCAGAATGGTACATGAGTACAGTTATGCGCCCCGATTATATCCATGCCATTTTTGAAAAACAGACTGAAATAGCACTTTCCAATTATGAGAAAATCTACAAAAGGATCGGCGACAAGATAGATGCTGCATTTATTTGTGGGACCGATTTTGGCACACAGGATTCCACGTTCTGTTCACCCGATCAGTTCAGGGATTTGTATATGCCTTATTACAAGCAAATTAATTCCTGGATACATAAAAATACAGAATGGAAAAGCTTTAAACATTCCTGCGGGGCGGTTGAAACCTTTATGCCATTGTTTATTGAGGCTGGAATTGACATCATTAATCCGGTACAGATCAATGCCAAAAACATGGATCCGCGGCATCTGAAGAATACCTACGGCAAGGATCTGGTTTTCTGGGGTGGGGGAGTGGATACCCAAAAAATGCTCTCTTTTGGTACACCTGCCGAAGTGAAGAAACAAGTCCTGAGCAATTGTGAAATTTTTGCCAAAGATGGCGGCTTTGTTTTTTGCACGGTACATAACATCCAGGCTAATGTTCCGGTTGAAAATCTAAAGGCAATGATGGAGGCTGTGAAGGAATTTAACGGAAAATAGCGGCTCAGTAGTATTGTAGATGTTGAAGATTTTACTAAATTTCATATTAATCAAATGGGAGATAAAAAAATAAAACCAATAGTTTACTTAATAACTTTTATTGTACTTACAATTTTTTATGGATTCTTTTGGGAAATTGCAATTGCTCGAATTGATAATATTTATGCAATAAAAACGGAGATTATAATACCTATTGCCATGGCTTTTATTTCAACTATAGGCTTTTATTTAACGGTTAAATACAATAAATGATTTAAATTTCAATTAATTATGAATAAATTATTTTTTGGAGTTATTTTATTGGCATTAATTATTTCATCGTCTGTCTCTGCCAAGGAATTCCATGTTGCCAAAACTGGTAACGATAAAAATGAAGGTTCTGTTTCCCAACCTTTTTTGTCGATTAATCATGCAGCGCGAGTTGCTAATGCGGGCGATGTCATCACAGTTCATGCCGGCACATACCGTGAATGGATCAACCCGGCAAGAGGAGGTGAAAGTGACGCTAAAAGAATTGTCTATCAGTCTGCACCCGGTGAAAAGGTCGAGATCAAAGGCTCTGAGCTGGTTACGGGTTGGAAAAGTGAAAAGAACGGCATATGGAAAGTTGTTATCCCAAATTCGTTTTTTGGGATTTACAACCCATATAAAGATTCCATTTTTGGTGACTGGTTTTCCAATCATGGCAGGATACACCATACTGGCGAGGTCTTTCTCAATGGAAAATCGTTATATGAAAAGGAAACCTTAAGTAAAGTGCTTAATCCAGTAGCGGATACAAAAATTAAGGATCCGGATGGTTCAATTTTTACTTGGTATTGCGAAAGTGATGCTACCAACACGACAATTTGGGCAAACTTTCTTAAGTTTGATCCCAACAAAGAGCTGGTTGAAATAAGTGCGCGGAAGACTGTTTTCTATCCTGATAAGCCTGGAATTAATTATCTAACAATCAAAGGTTTCGATATAAGTCAGGCAGCAACGCAATGGGCTGCACCTACTGCCGAGCAAATTGGGATGATTTCAACTCACTGGAATAAAGGGTGGATTATAGAGAACAATGTGATCCACGATTCAAAATGTTCCGGTATCACCCTGGGGAAAGAACGCGGAACAGGCCACAATGTTTGGTCTGCCAACCAAAGCCTCGATGGTTCGCTTCATTATATAGAGGTTGTTTTCAGGACTTTAAGGAATGGTTGGAGCAAATCCAATATTGGGTCACACATTGTCCGAAACAACGAAATTTACAATTGTGAACAGACAGGCATCTGTGGAAGTATGGGTGCTGCTTTTAGTCTGGTCGAGAACAACCATATTCACCACATCTGGACTAAAAGGCAGTTTAGCGGTGCCGAAATCGGAGGAATCAAGTTCCATGCAGCCATCGACACACGAATCTTCAAAAATAACATTCATGATACAGGCCGTGGTATATGGCTCGATTGGATGGCCCAGGGAACCCATGTTTCGCGAAACCTACTGTACAACAATGATCTGGAGGATATTTTTCTTGAAGTTGATCATGGCCCAACCCTGGTTGACAACAATATCCTGCTTTCCCCCTTTGCGGTCCGTACACAATCGGAAGGTTCTGCCTATGTCCATAATTTAATTGCCGGTCAGGTTTTTATGTGGCCGGAACCCAACCGCTTTACACCATATCATTTGCCACATTCTACTGAAGTTGCCGGTCTATCGACAATCTTTTCAGGTGACGACCGTTGGTACAACAATCTGTTTCTTGGATCTGGTAAGGATGCAAACCCTAAAGATACAAGGGGAAATTATGGACTGGTTGTCTATAATACTGCGAAGCTGCCTGTTTGGATTAATGGCAATATTTATTTTAACAAAGCTTTACCCTTTAAAAATGAGACAAATTCCAAACAATATCCCAATTCCAGACCCGATTTTAGTATAGTTGAAGAAGGAGTCAGTGTGTTTTTGAATTTGACGATAGAGGAACCTGTTATTGGTTTAAAAACTAAATTTGTTACCACCCAAATGCTTGGTAAAGCCAAGATGCCCAATGAATTATTCGAGAATCCTGACGGGACACCTTTAAAGATTGACATCGATTATTTGGGGAAACAACGGTCAGTAAATACACCTACTTGTGGTCCATTTGAGGGACTTCAAACCGGAAAACAAAAGATAAAAGTTTTTTAGTCGTAAAGATTTGAAAATTAATAATATATAATAATTTTATATGAAATTTCTTAAATCTTTGAAGCATAAATTTAGTCGCGTTTTTCTTTCTGTTATTGGTATTAAGAGGTTGAATAAAATTATCAGGACTCTTGAAGTTATTAAGATTACTGCTAATTATGGGAATTCAAATACCAAGCTTAACAACTTGTTTCAGGACAGAATCGTATATTCAGGACCTTTTAAAGGAATGGTTTATCCTGAATTTATATCCCATGGAAGTGCCCTGTATTCAAAACTAATTGGTTGTTATGAAAGTGAATTACAGGTGAGTATAGAGAATTTAATGAAGAATAAATACGATACGATTATCGATATTGGCTGTGCTGAGGGATATTATGCGGTAGGAATGGCTATCAGACAACCACAGGCGAAGATTTATGCCATTGATGTTAATCAGAATGCATTGAATTCATGCTTGAAAATGGCGAAATGCAATAATGTCGATGATCGGATGAATTTGGTTACCTTTTGCGATATCGAAATCCTTTCTGGCATGATATCAGGAAGAACATTGATAGTTAGTGACTGTGAAGGATATGAATTTGAGCTGTTTACAGACAAATCTATTGGCAATTTCAGATCATGTGACCTGTTGATCGAACTTCATGATAATGAGAATAGTAACATTTCAGGTACAATGAAACAGCTTTTTAATACCACACATACTTACGAACATTATTACAGTATGTCTGATGAATTGAAACTTTATGTACAAGATTCAAAATTTGGATATGAGATTATTAAGAGCTTTGATTCAAAAACGCAATATCAGGCGATTACTGACTTAAGGGCCATATGTACCGAATGGATTGTATGTAAAAGCAATAAAAATTGAATTCTACAAAATTGTTTTTTTATGCATCTTTGCAAATGGTTTCAAACAGTTTTTAGAATTAAGAAAATGAAAATGAAGAAAATTAGCGGTCATTTGAAAATTTGTGTTTATCTTTTGTTTGCTGTGTTGCTGGTTTTTGGATGCAAGAAAATTGAAAATACGAGTAATTCCCCCGTTCAGGAAGCATTATTGATCAGGCAATGGGTCAATACAATGAAGAAGAATAATTTTGTTGTTGACTCCCTTTCTTCCGGTGTATATTATATTATTGAATCAATAGGTACGGGTGCATTCGTACAGGCAGGGAATAATATAACAATTGGTTACACCGGACAATTCCTTGATGGGTCAACTTTTGACGCATCCTCATCCTATACCTATGTTCACAAAGGTGCTTATTCCCGAATGATACCGGGATGGGAGGATGCTGTTGAGAAGTTGAGCAAAAGCGGTAAAGGGATTTTCCTGATCCCTTCATCACAGGCATATGGTTCAAATGGTTATATGGTTGTTCCTCCATATACACCTCTATTGTTTGAAATTGAAATATTGGATATTCAATAACTAAATTAACAGCACAAGATGGACAGAAGGACGTTTCTCAGAAATACAGGTATCGCAGTTGCCGGATCAGCAATTGTACCGATCAATTCAGGATGCACAGGAAAAAGTCCCAACGAATTGATAACCATAGGAATGATTGGTGTTGGTTCCCAAGGTGTTGAGCGGAACCTTCGTCATTACCTGAAATATCCTGAATTGTGCCGTGTGGTTGCAGTTTGCGATGTGAGCATGTTACGGGCCACGAGTGCCAAAAATTTGGTCAACAATACGTATAAATCACAGGATTGCAAAGCTTACCAGGATTTCAGGGAGATTCTTGACGATAAGTCCATCGATGCAGTCCAGATCTCGACCCCTGACCATTGGCACGTCCCAATCTCCATTATGGCCGCCTTAAAAGGGAAGCACATCTGTTGCGAAAAACCATCGTTGACCATAGCCGAAGGACGGCTTTTGTGCGATGTGATCCAAAAAACCGGTGTGGTTTACCAGGTTTCGATTGAAGACCGCTTCCTAGGTGCTTATCACCAAATGGCGGAAGTTGCCTTGAACGGGAGGATAGGAGGGTTAAAGCATATTGAAATTTCATTGCCGGTTCCGGAATTGCCCAAAGAGGATCTTCAGATTACCACGCCGCCAACCGATCTTGATTATGATTTATGGCTTGGACCCGCAGCGGAAATTCCTTTTATCTATTCGCGCACTTTTTACCATTTCAGGTGGTACGATGCCTTTTCGGGTGGCCTCCTGACAGATTGGGGCGCACACTATTGTGATACAGCCCAGTTGGTTTCTGGAAATGAAAATACAGGGCCGGTGGAGGTAGTCCCATCCGGCGAAACGCTGTATTACAAAGATGGGATTTTTAATACTGCCTATCAGTTCGATTTGATGTACAAATATGCCAACAACATCACCATGCATGTAAAAAGTGGGAATGCTTCCATCCGTTTGGAAGGAGATGCTGGTTGGGTGGAATCGGTAGGATGGAATAATAAGCTGGCAGCCAGTAATGAGAATGTACTTGACCTAACTGATAAGAAAGTTTCGCTCCCTACCGCCTCCGACGAGTTTATCGACTTCCTGCAAAGTATTAAAGCCGGACGGAAAGCTATTTACTCGGTAGAATCGGGTCACCGTACTAGTTCCCTGCTTCATTTTGGCAATATTGCTTTGAAGCTTAACCGGAAAATTGAGTGGAATCCTCAGAATGAGACTTTTGTCAATGATCCTGAAGCAGATAAATTCAAAAAGCGTGCGATGCGTGAAAAGTGGAGTTATGCCAAAATTTGCCCTGACTTTAAATACGAAGGTTAGATATGAAACCTGAAGACATCAATTATTCCATTGATCCTGTCCTGCCTATTCGGAAGGATTACCGGATCGGGTGCATCGGTGCCGGTTTTATCATGCGCGATTGTCACCTGATTGCCTATCGGGATGCAGGTTTTAACCCAGTTGCCATTACATCACTTAGTTTGGAGGAATCACAAGCTGTTGCGGCACGCCACAACATTCCAAAAGTTTATGAAAGCTGGCAGGAATTGCTCGCTGATCCCCAAATAGAAATCGTTGACATTGCCATACCTCCCGACAAACAGTTGGAAGTAATTACCGAATTGGTAAAACAAAACAGTCATATCAAGGGTGTGTTGTGCCAGAAACCGCTTGCAATGAACTCCGAGGAAGCTAAGCAGATTGTGGAACTTTGTGGCACTGCAGGAATTAGGCTTGGTGTCAATTCAAATATGCGTTACGATCAGTCAATCAGAGCATTAAAAAGTATTCTGAACCAGGGTCTATTAGGTGAGCCGGTCCTGGCAACGATCGAAATGCGGGCAATTCCGCATTGGCAGGAGTTCCTTAAAAAATACGACCGACTCGAAATCCTCAATATGGGAATCCATCACGTTGATTCCTTCCGCTACCTTTTTGGTGATCCCGAAAGGATAACCGCTGTAACAAGAAAAGATCCCCGCACTAAATTCAAACATCTTGACGGGATATCACAATATACCTTCCAGTATTCAGATGGTTTAATGGCAACCAGTCTCGACGATGTTTGGGCCTGGCCAGGTGAAGGGACCGAAAAGGACATTTACATCAAATGGCGGGTCGAAGGATTGGATGGAATGGCCTGGGGAACGATAGGCTGGCCAAAGTATCCGGAACCAACACCAAGTACGATGGAGTTTACTTCCAGACAATTTCCGGGTGAGTGGATTCGGCCCAAATGGGATAAAGTGTGGTTTCCAGACGCTTTCCAAGGTACAATGGCACAACTTCTAAGGGCAGTTGAGAACAATGTGGAACCAGAAATTGGTGGCAGGGATAATTTAAAAACCATGGCATTGATAGATGCCTGCTATCTTTCGATTAAAGAACAAAGAACAGTTAACTTTTCAGAATTAATCTAATATTTAGGAGATTATCATATGATTTCAGTAGGAATTTTCAATGGTTACTTCCCTTATTCATTGGAGGAATCGATCAAACGGATTAAGGCACTGGGTTTCACTTCGGTGCAACTTGACCTCTCATTTAAAGGGATGGAACTTTCCGGTAATGGTTTGACCAAAGAGAAGTGCCATCTGATCAGGGATTCTTTCCGTGATGCCAACCTTCCTATTGTAGCGGTTTCGGGTTACACCAATCTCGTTCATCCCAATCTAGTTAAAAGGGAACAAAATATCAATGAACTGAAGACCCTTTTGAAATTTGCCCGCGATCTGGGCACACCTTACGTGGTAAGTGAAACAGGTACTTTTGACGAAGCGAGTGACTGGGTTTATCATGTTAAGAACGGAACGGATGAGGCTTATCAAACGATTTGTGGCATTATTACTGACCTTGTTAAGTTTGCTTATGATCATGGGTCGGTTTTCCTGATCGAGAATTATGTGAACAATATCATCGGAACTGTCGATCAGGTATTAAGATTGTTTGGCGATATCCAACACAATTCTTTGGGTTTGTTGATGGATCCGACCAACTATTTTTCGGACAATAACATTGATGATGTGGATGGGGAATTGAACCGGATTTTCAATGCCTTGGGCAACAAAATCAAAATTGCACATGCCAAAGATTGTAAAAGGGCAGAAGACCTGTCCGAAAAACATGCGGCTATAGATGCAGATGAATCTCATACTTTCCGTGGTGCCGGTTCAGTCGAACTTCCTGCACCCGGCCTTGGAATCTTAAACTATAATCTCTATTTGAAACGGTTATCTGCCTTACATCCAAATATTCCCCTAATCATTGAACATCTTGACGAACCTGATATTCCAAGGGCCAAGAAATTTATTGATGATCAATTGAAGGCAGTAGGTTGTTAAATCGAACTAATAATTAAGGAATTAAAGATGAATAGCCATGGGTTTCAAACCATGGCTTTTTTTTGGTGAAATGTCTTACCTTTACGGTCTTAAAATTAGCAAAAGTGGTAAATATTGGTAAGTACAATACCCTTAGGGTAATCAAAGAGGTCGATTTTGGGGTGTACCTTGATGGCGAACAGGAAGGTGAAATCTTGATGCCAATCCGTTATGTCCCAAAAAACTGCAAGGCTGGCGATTTTGTTGATGTTTTTCTCTACCTCGATTCCGAAGACCGACCCATAGCAACAACTGAAAAACCGTATGCCCAGGTTGGGGAATTTTCGATGATGAGGGTAAAATCGGTCAATAAGATCGGTACTTTTTTGGATTGGGGAATTATGAAAGACCTGCTTGTTCCATTTCGCGAACAAAAAGTAACGATGACTGAAGGGCGCTCCTATCTGGTATATATTTATGTCGATCCTGAAAGCAACCGGATTGTTGCCTCCGCCAAGCTGACTAAATTTTTGAACAAATCTATACCAGAATATGCTGTTGGAGAGGAAGTTGACCTTGTTATTGAAAGTGAGACCGATCTTGGGTTTAAAGCAATCGTAAACAATCAGCACTGGGGGGTACTTTACGAGAACGAAGTTTTTGAACAACTCGATAAGGGCTTGAAAATTAAGGGATATATTAAAAAGATTAGGGAGGATCATAAGATTGACCTTTCCCTTCATCCTTTAGGTTACGAGAAGGTCGATCCGGTTGCACAAATGATCTTGGATCAACTGAAAAAAGATGGCGGATTTATTCCGGTTTCGGATAAAAGCGATGCAGAAATGGTTTATCGAGTATTCGGTATCAGTAAAAAAACCTTTAAACAAGCAGTGGGGAATCTATATAAAAAGCGTCTTATCACAATCACTGTTGAAGGGATTAGGTTAAATTATTGATATTCAATATATTAATATTTTATATATTTTTTCAAAATATTTTTGATCGGTTTAAACTAACTGGTATTTATGTAGTCAAACAGCAGAATTTAAAAATTTTGAATATGAAAAAATTATTAATGTTTGTTTTCGTTGCTATGTTAGCTATTGGTTCCAGCTTAGCCCAACCAGGTGGTGGTGATCCAGCTGCAAGACTTCAGAGGGAGATTGATGGTCTGAAAACTGCTCTTACTTTAACAGATGCTCAGTTGGCCAAGGTTACTCCGATTGTCACAGAGGCTCAGAAAAAACAGAGCGAAGCTTTTGCCAAAATGCGCGAAAGTGGCGACATGGACCGCGAGAAAATGATGGCAGAGCGCACCAAAATGCAGGCAGAAACCGACAAAGCAATTAAAGCTGTTATTACTCCTGCTCAGGCTACCGCATTGGATGCTTTCCGCAAAAAACAAGCTGAAGAACGTGCTGCAAGAATGCAGAACAGGTAGTTTTCCTACAAGCTTAAAATTTAAAAGTATCAAAGGACGATCGACACCTTTGATACTTTTTTTTATTTGGAGAAAAAGACAATTGAAAAAATAGTGTTTTAGAGTTTTAATATCAGTCTGTTACATTATTTTTTACTACAAATTTGTACTCTCCCGAACCCACCTTATAAACAGCATTCCCATTTTCCATTTTCTGAAAAGCAATCTCCTTTGATCCTGAGATTTTCTGCCCGTTTTCAGTCACCTTTTCAGGATTGGAAGTTGGGACGTAAACTGTGGCAGTGCTCCCGACAGGGACAGAAATATCCAGATTAAATTTTCCGGCTTCTTTTTTCCAGCTAATACAAGCCATTCCAAAGGGTGTAAGATTTGAATAGGAGGCAAAGGTAAGGTCAGCTACCGGTTGTGGATGGAAAATGATGTGGCGATAACCTGGTTGTTGCTCGTCGGTGTTCATGCCTGCCAGTTTCCGATAAAACCATACGATTCCACCGCCAAACATCGGGTGGTTCCTTGAATTTGACCCGTCCCACTGTTCCCAGCTCGTAGTAGCCCCTTGGGTAATCCACCATCCATAGCCAGGTGCAGTAGTCTGGTTCATGGCATTATAGGCCATTTCGTGGAGCCCGTTTTCCGTAAGGACTTCAAAAAAGAATTGCGTCCCAAAAATTCCTGTATCCAAATGTCCTTTGTTGGCGATAATGTCATTTTTCAACGAGTTCACGACACCTTCATACTGATCTTTAGGGACTCCCATTTTCAATGCGAAAATATTGCCACCATTTAGTCCATACGTGCGCTTCTCCTTGTCGTAGAATTTTTGCTGAAAAGCTGCCTTTGTTTTTAAGGCAAGATTGTTATATTCCTGATATTCTTTTGTTTTTCCAAGTACTTTGGCTGCTTTTGCGGTAAAATCGGCACAACGCCAGAGGTAAAACGTGTGAACCATTACATCAGCAGGAAGTTTGCCAGGGGCGCACCAGTCGCCAAGGTTTATCCATTGGTTGGGTTTGTTCTTGTCGGGAGCCTGCGAGAACATAATCCCATTTGCATCTGTCCAGGTAAGCATATACTTGATGTATCCTTTCATCCCTTCAAAATTGCGTTTAAGCATGTCAATCTCACCATAATGGAGATAGTATTCCCATGGCATTATGTTGATTGCCGCGCCCCAGGCTACACCACCACCGCAACCAGGTTGCCAAGGTGCTCCGTTTGGAACATACCCATTATCAGGGTTTTGAGCTCCAAACATATCCTGAATCCATTTTGTGTAAAATGGCCTTGCATCAAAATTGTGCATCACTGTAACACATGCCACCTGGCCATCGCCCGTATAAGGTGACCGTTCACGGTGGGGACAGTCGCTGGCAACCCCCATGTGCAAATTATCTGTTTCGGACCTCCACCAAATCTTGTTAATCGTATTAAATAACTGATTGGAACACTCAAATTTGCCAGTTGTTTCGATGTTGTTGTAAACTGCTTCGGCTGTTAGTTGTTCGGGTTTTAGTTCACCCGGCCAGTTATAGATCTCAACTTCGCGGAACACAAACCAGGTAAACCGTGCGGAATACGATTCAGGACCGCCACCTTTCATTGTATAGGTGTTGGTTCCCATTGGTGATTCACAAACATATTTAATTGTGATCTTTCGACCAGATTCACCTGTAACATTCATCAGATGAAGCCATCCCGAAATTTCCTGACCGAAATCGACTTTATAATGCCCTTCGCCAAGACGTTCAATTTTTATCGGGGGAAGAGTCTCCTTAACCCTATCTGTGAGGGACATATGCGCTTTCATTACACCTTCCGGGTTTTTTCTTTTCGCAACCTGTTCCCATTTTGAATCGTCAAAACCAGGATTGCACCAGTTTTGTTGCTCCTGCCGTGCATCATAATGTTCGCCATCGTAAACCAAATCCATTAAAATTGCACTTTTTGAAGCTTTCCAGCTCTGGTCGCTTGTAATCACCTGTTCTGTCCCATCCGAATAAGTCAGATAGATTTGCCCGATAAACCGGGGTGTTCCATAACCCTCGGTCCAGGAATTGGCAGGATTGTAAAAACCGTTGCCCAGAATCGCACCCAGAACGTTTTCCCCCTGTTTCAAAAGTTTTGTAATATCGTAGCAAAGGTACATGACCCGGTATTCCCTAAAATTATTTTTGATCATTGCCCCGATGTCACCCAGGTTGTCGCGTTTCCCATAAAGGGTGAGATTGGGAACAAGGACGTCTTCTCCAACTTTTGCGCCATTCACATATAGTTCAAAGAATCCAAGTCCTGTTACAAACGCGCGGGCTTTGACGATTTCCTTTGTGACCGAAAAACTCTTCCTTAAAAGTGGTGCAGGTGGCGGGAGTTTATAAACTGGAGTTTTGGGATTTGGATCCGATGGGTCGTTTACTTTCGGGGTCCGGTGTTTGGGAAGTGCCAATTCATCCTGCCATGGGGCACCAATCCATTGGGCCTTCCACTCTTCTGGTTTTAATAATCCCATGCTCCAGAAAGCTGGTTCGCTCCATGCTGAGGGTGTACCCATTTTGTTCCATACCCTGACCTGCCACCAGCAATCTTGCCTTGAAAAAAGTAGCTTGCCATTATATGAGATATTGACTGATTTATTGGATTTTACCTTGCCACTCTTCCATAAATCAGCTTTGCCGGATAATAATATTTCAAGGTTGGAGGCGACACTGATTTCATAAGCGGTCTGAATTTCGCCCTTCTCATTTTGGGTCACAGTATTAATCCATGAGAGGTGTGGCTTAAGCAAATCGACTACCATTGGATCTTTAAGGTTTTCACAGGTCAATCTGACTGGAAGGATTGCAGCGTTTAATAATCCTGACAAGATCATCACGAAAAAGGCAATTGGAATTAGTTTTTTCATTGGTAAATAATTTGTTCGATTATAGTAAATTAATATCAGAATATCCCTATTTAATATTTATTTTTAAGCGGAGTGCAAAATAATAGATAATAAGGTTTTTGAATATTCAAAAGATGATGGAGTTTTATAAGTTTTAAAGGATAAAGAGGTTTCAGATTGATTGACAAACAGAACCTTTTGTTTCAATCCGACACATTCCTCTTTGCTGTGAATATTCTGTAACCATCTGATTTACACCTGTATTTTATCATACTTTGTAATCTGGCTAAATACTATTTTTGTCAAATAATACTAAAAACCATTTATCATGACAGTCAGGAAGCTTACGGAATTGTTAAAAGTACACAAAGAAAGGAAAATCAAAACCATCGTAGTGGTAGGCGCAAATGACGAACACACCATTTCGGCTGTCAATCAGGCCATCGTTCATAAGCTGGTAAAAGCAGTTTTGATTGGGGATGAATCTGTGATTTCGGCTGTTTGCATCCAGCACGATATTGACACGTCTAATTTCACAGTTGTCCATGAACCGGTTGATGAATTGGCCGCCAGACTAGCAGTAGATATGATCAATCGGGGAGAGGGCGATATTTTGATGAAAGGATTGATTAGCACCGACAAGTTTATGAGAGCAATTCTTAATAAAGAGAAAGGTTTGACCTCTCCAGGTTCTGTGGTAAGCCATATCACTGTAGTTGAAAATAAAAATTACCCAAAATTATTGATCGTTGGGGATGTGGCCGTTATTCCTTTGCCCGATCTGAACCAAAAGATTCAGATTATCAAATATATGGTTCAAGTTGCCCATCGGCTACAGATTGATCTTCCCAAAGTTGCGGTTATTGCTCCAACTGAACAGGTTTTACAATCACTTGTTTCAACTACTGATGCAGCCTTGTTGTCAAAAATGAACGAACGCGGACAAATTCCCGGATGTATTGTCGATGGTCCCCTGGCCCTCGATGTTGCCATAGATATAGAAGCTGCTGCAATCAAAGGTATAAAATCGACGGTTGCCGGGGATGCCGATTGCTTGTTATTTCCCAATATCGAATCGGGGAATGTATTTTATAAGGTTAACACCAAGTTGGCAAACTCGAGCTCGGCGGCAATCATTGTCGGTGCAAGGGTTCCGATTGTGCTTGCTTCCAGGGGCGACAGTAGTCAGGTCAAGCTTTTTTCAATTGCGCTTGGGGCTTTAATGGCTAATGTTGGGGAATAATCGGGAAATAAAATAGAAATAAAATAGAAATAAATAGGAATATCTTGAAATAAGTTCTTCATTGAAGCACGTGCAGTTAGCCAGTTGCCAGCCGCCAGAAGCTTTAGTATTATTTGTTACGTTCTAAATTAAATAGTTATGAAATCAATACGAATTTTAGTTATCAATCCGGGATCCACAACCACTAAGATTGCGATTTACGACAATACTGTCTGCTCAATGTTGAAAACCCTGCATCACTCAATGGCAGAGTTGGCTCCATTCAAAACGATCAGCGAACAATTTGAGTTTCGAAAAGGAATGATTCTAAAAGAATTAGAGCATGACCGTATTGATATTGAGACGATTGATACCGTTATTGGAAGGGGTGGGTTGACGTATCCTGTAAAATCGGGGGTCTATTACGTTAATGATTTAATGGTAGAACATTGCCTGAAAGGGGTGATGGGCGAACACGCATCCAATTTAGGGTCATTGATCGCCAACGAAATCTCACAGCTCCATCCCGGAATGGTCGCGTTGACCGCTGACCCTGTCGTTACCGATGAACTTGACGATATTGCAAGGGTTTCTGGCCATCCATTATTTAAAAGGTTGTCGATTTTTCATGCCCTGAATCAGAAAGCAGTTGCTCGTCAACATGCCTCAAAGATTGGGAAACATTATGAAGAACTTAATCTTATCGTAGCCCATTTGGGTGGGGGAATTACTATCGGTGCCCACCATTTGGGTAGGGTGATTGATGTGAACAATGGCCTCGATGGCGAGGGACCTTTTTCTCCCGAGAGGAGCGGTACACTTCCGGCAGGTGCTTTAATCGATTTATGTTTCAGCGGAAAATATACGCGTGATGAAATTCGTACAATGGTTAACGGTCAGGGAGGGCTTGTGGCCTATTTGGGAACCAATGATGCAAGAGAACTGGAAATAGCTGTCAATCATGGGGATAAAAAAGCAGCTTTTTATCTCGATGCCATGGTTTATCAGGTTTCAAAAAGTATCGGTGAAATGGCAACTGTGCTTAAAGGAAATATCGATGGCATTTTGATAACCGGGGGCATTGCTTACGATAAAAAACTGATGGCAAAAATCCGTGAACGTGTTGGATTTATTGCGCCAGTATTGGTTTATCCGGGTCAGGATGAATTAAAAGCATTGGCAATGAATGCATTAATGGTTGCCAGGGGCGAAATCGAAGCTTTGGTTTATGACAAATTAAGTTGAAATTTAGGCATTCCAAATCATTTTACCTAATCCAAAGTTTTGGAACAGCTAATCAGCAAAAATTTCCAGAATTTTATTATATTTGCCTATGGTATTTAAAAGCAATAAAAATGGAAGATGTTGTGCAAAATATAGACGAAAATGACTTCATCGTTATACCAAATCCAATTTACGATGTGGTTTTCAGGTATTTGATGGAGGATACTGACAGTGCAATGATTGTTGTTTCGACCTTGATCAACGAAAACATCATCGAATTGCAACTTGAGCCGATAACCCATTCCGAAAAAAAGGAAAAATCACTTGCTTTGGCACTTCAAGATCCCAAAACAAAAGACGACCTGCGCCTTTTCCACCTTGACTTTACTGCTACGGTTCTCCTGCCTGATGGGACCAAGGAGCTGATCATGATCGAGTTACAAAAAGCAACCGAGCCGGATGATATCTTCAGGTTTAAACGCTACATCAGCAGAAATTTCCAGAAGAGACATGAGATAGAGGTTACTGATATTGAGATGCTTACTATACGGAAGGTCAACAGGCCGATCAGGTTGGTGCCTGTTTTTATCCTGAATTTCAGGATAGAGAACGAAATCAATGACTTGTTGATCAAAACCAAAAGGGTAAAGGAAGGTTTCTTTAAAAATAAAGCGTTACAAATGCCAAATGATTTCATAGATAACCTGAGCTATGACCTGCTTGTTGTGCAATTGCCTAATTTAAGTCTTATTAGTGAGACAGACTATCAGGATGATGAATACAAGGGCAAGTTGTTTGCATTATTGAAACTGTTTGACCAAAAATCGAGGGTCAGAGACAACGAACATAGGTTGAGGTTGATACGGAAATTTTTCCCCGGTTTCTTGGACAGGGTAATAAGGCGTTTGCAGTCGGCAGATATCGACAACCCATACCTTGAAGAGAAAATGTTCAACGAAGACGAATATCTCAAAGCATTGATAGACCGGGATAATAAAATATCCTTCTTCCGGGAAAAATTGGAAAAGACTGCGGAGGAATTGGGGAAAACATTCGAACAGTTGGGCAAAACCACGGAGGAATTGGGCAAAACCACGGAGGAATTGGGCAAAACCA
>JBAXWR010000569.1:0-1581 GCA_037128295.1 Mariniphaga sp. | reverse complement strand
GCAGTTGTACACAACTCCTTGGCGCTTTGCTGACAAAATTGAAAAATAATTCCGATGAAGGAAACAAAACATTTTACACAATACGGGCGTTTAATATTTGTTGTTCATCAGACTGAATTTGAAAAAGAAGTAATTACAAAAATAGTTAAAAGTAGTGTTTGCGAAATAGAAGAGAAAAAACTACAAGAATATATGGAAATAGCAAAAGACAAAAAATTGAAGATGTTTGTTCTTTTTTTTGACGGGAAAGGCTATTTTGGAAAGATAAAGGCGCTTATTAATAGTGACGGAGTTTTGAATGATAAAAACAGTGATGTGTTTATCTTAATGCCTTTTTGATTTTTTACAAATATAGGGAGGTTCAGTATGACTGAATTTGATAGGTTAAAAAGAAAGTTTACGACTTCCTGAATATCGGATCCGTTTAGCCACTCTGATTTTAAGCAAGGAAAGTTCTATTTAGCAATGCAGGATAATCAATACGCATCACTCGCTATGGCTCCGGATCCTCGTGTTATCATGGCTTTTGATAATGCGCATGAAGCAATAGCGGATATACGGTTTGGCGTTGCCTCAATGCTTGTTAATGATTTAACCGGGAAGCGTTATAATAAACTGAAAAGCATTGATAAATGCATAAAATTTATTGATGAAGATGACAGGAAGAGAATTCAAAAGGGCATGGATTTTTTTGATAAAAAGTTAAAAAAAGAGAAACTTTCAAAAAAAGACCTAAAAGAAGTCTTTTTGATGTGTGGTAAGGCATTTGCTCCACATAAGGTTGAGGCATATGGGACAATGAAAGATGTACTTTTCTCCAAATGGACTAAGAATTTTATTGAATTTGATGATGAGGAAGATGAGTTGGCTAAAAAAGTGAAAGCGAAGAATTTTAATGAAAATGATGAAAATGATTTTGTTTTGGCAAGTGAACTTTTTGAAAGCATTAATGAGTTTTAATTTTTGATCGCAAGAATATTTAAGATAAACAGTTAAATAGGAAAAACTAGGGAGATACAAATATGGATGAAAAAATGCTGAAAGAAGTTGCTGACAACCTAGTCGGAAAGGGTAGAGATGTTTGCTCTAATTACAGTGCTGGTAGAATCGACTGAGGAAAACGCCATTAAGCCATGGGCTGTTGCTAAAATCACCTTTGAGAACGAGAAATTTGTACATGAAAGCATTGGCATGTATTTTGAACTTAACGGCGCAAAAAAGACGCATTATGAACTATTGGGCATTCCATTTATTGGTGATTCAATTGATGATTACTGTTGAGAACCAATAAAAACTACGAAAGTAATTTTGTCAGACCTTTAGAATAGAGTTGATAAGTGACATCAAAGACAGGGCGGGCATGTTAAATTTTTATTACATATTTAGATAAAATATTCTACATATAGAAGGGTGAATTATTTGGAATTTTTAATAGTTATTATATGTATTGCTGCCATAGTAAGTATTTTTGGAACACACTCTACGCCTGGCGGAGTTTTTCAGCTTACTTGACCTCAAATCGTCAGCCGGAATTGTTTTTCGATTTTGTCAGCAAAGTGCCAAGGAGTTGTGTACAACTGC